>JAACEL010000446.1 GCA_011682535.1 Nitrospiraceae bacterium
CTCTGCCGGGGGACTCGGACAGGTTTGACCGTGCGCTACGGTAGGAAGTAGAAAGTCCTCCATTGTGAAGGCGTCAATCTTCAACAAATGGAGGACTAACATGAAAGACTACCAGAGTTTATGTCACACGAGATGGGATTGCAAATACCACGTGGTGTTCATCCCGAAACGCCGGAAGAAGGTAATCTACGGGAAGATACGGCGTCAGCTTGGCGAAATGTTTCACGAGTTGGCTGGGCGCAGAGAGTGCAAGATAGTGGAAGGACATCTTCATCTGGACCACGTTCACATCTGCATCAGCATCCCGCCCAAGATAGCTGTGTCGAGTGCCGTGGGGTACTTGAAGGGCAAGAGCGCGATTGGCATAGCACGGAACGTGACGGGGCGCAAGCGAAATTTCACCGGGGAGAACTTCTGGGCCCGGGGCTATTTCGTATCCACGGTTGGATTGGACGAGGAGATCGTGCGTCGGTATATCCGTGAGCAAGAAGAGCAGGACGCCCGTCTCGAGCAATTGAACCTCGAATACCCAGAGCAGCCGCCTTCAGGCGGCTCCTAAACACGCGCCTTTGAGGCGCTCACAAAACTAAGCCCCCGGCTTTGCCGGGGGTCACTTAACTATTGCAGCATTACATGTGAACTCACAGGAAGTCGTGTGGTGCAACAATTAAGTATGGTGTCACCTTAATCTGACATGCTCAAACCCTCCTTTTTCGTAGCATGAAGACATTATAACCGGTATATCAGAAATTCCCAAGCCCCTGAACGGGCGCTGTTGGTGGCGTGCGCGGAGATGTTTATTAACCCGCTTCAAGCAATCGACGCTCCAGGAGGGTTTGCATATCACGCCGCCCATCGGCGATCAACATGACGTAGACCTTCTTGCTAATCACTCGATAAATGATGCGGTATGGTTTGAAGAATATCTGGCGGTATTCCCGAATTCCTAATGCGATCAGCTCCTTGGGGTACGATCCACGCTCCGGGGATTCCGCCAGCCCTTCAAAAAGGCCTTCTATCCTATCGAGAACTGTGTCAGCTTTCCGGGGGCTGTCATGTTGTGCGATGTAATCATAGAGTTCCTCAAGGTCATATGTGGCGTCATTGGTCAGCAAAACGGAAAACGGCATTACTACGCTCCCCGGTTCTTATGCAAGCGCTTGAGAACCTCGGCGGCAGGTTGTGCCTTCCCCTGCTCAATCTGGCGATTGCCAAGGGCCAAAATCTTAAGCAAGGCCAGAGTTTCTTCGGTTTTCTCAAAGCTCTCAATATCCTGAACCACCAGCTTCGCTTCACCGTTTTGCGTGATGACGAGCGGCGCGCCCTGCTTACCGAGATTACGCGCCACTTCGGCGGCATGGGCCTTGAGATAACTGATTGGTTTGATCTGATGCGAAAGTTTCATGGTTTCACTCCTATATTATCTAAGACTAAATATAGACCATATTCAGTCTGAATGTCAAGTGCTTTTCCCAGATCCTTCGCCCTGGCGCGCGGAGCAAGCTCAGCCTCGCCGGCAACTCGAGAGCGGCTTTCAGCCACTGCGTGATGGCGTGGCTGAGCGTATCTTGCGCGTAACCAAGCGCTTCGAGCGCACCACAATTACGCTACCCGACGTTCGGGGGTCAAACAAATCTCCGCAGCCGGACCTGCGCGCAGTCTCTGCCTCCGCTGGAGTGCGCCTTTGCAACGTGCCATACGGGGAGACATATTCCCCCCCACGGACCTGAGTGATCCCCCGTTTCCACGGACGGTCGAAAGGCGTGAACATTTCACTTCTGGGATGGTTCGGAGCCCCGCGCCGGGCGAGGGTGCGCCGAACGGCGGAGAGGCCCGAAGGGCTGACAGCACGTGGGTGAGCGACGCGAGCCCACGGAACCCGTTGACCCCAGGGCATAGCCCCGTAAGGGGTGATAGCAAACAAGGGCTACGCTATCTCAGGCTACGAAGCGAAGGCGCTATCACCCCTTGTGGGGCTATGTGTTTTGTTGGCGTTATGACCGTGGGCTCGCTTTGCTCATTCACGGCTATGCGCTATCGCCCCTACCAGGGGCGGCAAACGCCCCGGAGGGGATGGTGAAGCGCACGCGCTGCGATTTCAGGACAACGGCGGGCCGATCGGTGATGAGACGCCGGGTGGGGTCGTCGGCGATGTTGGACGCTGTCAACACAGGGCGGTCGCCCGGTTTGAGACCCTCCAGGCCCAGCGTCACGATGTTGCCGTCGACCTTCGCCTCGGTGATCGTGCCCGGTTTCACGACATAGTTCGCGAGCGCCACCGCGCTATTGGGGTCGAGCCGTTTGGTGAAATGCAATTCGACGGCCTTGGGGTGTGCGCGCACGAAGGCGATGCGGGGCTGCGCGGCGTACGCGTACCGGCTGATGAAGTATTCGTAGTAGGTGGAACTGTGAACCCCGATCGAGTCGCAGGCCTGCTGGAATTGCCGGATCCACGGCCAGCCGCGCTGGTTCTCTTCCTTCGAGCCGGTGTCGGCCTGGATCATCACGGTGGGGGCCGGGTCGGCCTTGCGGATGGCATCGATGAAGCCCTGGTACTGGCGCACATAGTCGGGCTTGAGATCCTGTTTCAACCAATCGGGCCAGTGGGTTTGCAGACAGAGCAGGTCGGGTTTGACGATTCGGGCGATCTCGAACGCGTTTGTTCCGTGGATGTCGCAGACCTTCTGGCAGGCGTTCTCCCCAGTGAGCGCGAGGGACCAGGTGCAGACCTTGACGCGTGGTGCGGTCTCCCGGATGCCCCCGCCACCGTTGACGAGGTAGTTGAGGAACGAGGTCACTGCGTTCTGGCGGAACGTGAGCCAATTCCGCCAGCGTTCGGGATTGTTCTGGGGGGAATCGGGCGAGTCGAGGTCGACGATCTCGGGGAGTCCCCGCTGACGCGGGAACATGCGCAGGAACCCCTCTTGGCAGGCGTCGCAGAAACAGCCGTACATCGGGCTGGCGGGACCGGGGTACGCGGGCCAGTAAGGTTCCAGGATGTCGATACCGTCGAACGCGTGCTTCTTGAGGACGCTGGCGATGGACTTGCGCCGCCAAGTCCTGAACTCGGCACGGCTGAGGCAGAAGCGGATCACCGGAGGCTGGTAGGTATCGCCCTCGAGGTCGGCGCGCCGAATCACCTCCCAGGCCTTCCATTCGTCGGGAAGCCCTTCGGTGGAGTAGGTGGCGTTGCCAAACTCCGACCACCACACGCCGATACCTTCGCGGTGAAGCGCCGCGATCAGGTCGGCGTCGATTGCGGAGACGGCAAGCGGCATGTAGTGCACCGTAGAGAAGCCGTTGGCGCGCAGTTCGGATGCGATGCTCTCAGGCGAGCGGTCGGCGTAGTAAGGAAACCCGGCGGCGATCTGCGTGCTGTGCCCCTGCGTGGGGTAGAAGGGCCTGTGCAGGAAGGTTTGCGTGTACTCGAGCAGGAAGCGCGTCTGCGCCTTGCCACGCCGCGGACAGGCGTAGTGGAAGAAGTCCCGTGTCACGAAGCGATCGACATAGGGCCCTTGCACCCCCATCTGGCGTGCGATGCGCGCCGCGTTCGTCGGCACGAACTCCAGCTTCGTCTCCTTCTCGGGATCGGCCGGCACGCGCTTGAAACAGTCGAGCCCCGACCAAAGCGCCGTCCCGGTCTCCAACGACGCCTCGCGGCACGCGCGGTAGTAGGGGGCGAGCCGTTCGATGGTGTCATCCAGACCGCGCCTGCCTACTTGGTCTTGCAACAGAACCGCATCGAGGTCCGTGTCTTCGAAGAGGGCCCTGAAATCGGCGGCCACGGCACCGGGGTCCGCCTTGGCGTTGAAGAACGGGGCGGTCGTCACCGGCTTGCCCTTCGAGAGGGCCTTGCATTTGACGGAGAGCCTGCGCAGATAGCTGTTCAGCAAGTCTCGCTTCTTTTTTGGAAGATCCCCCAGCGGGATTTCCTGCGAAATATACCAACCAGCGAAAGAGGCGTGCTTGCCGTACCTTTTCCAAGCGGCCTCGGCCAAGGCTTCGTTCCGCTTGGCGAGTGCGTCCAGATACTCCTTCCGGTCCGCTTGCTCCCACCAGCCCCGCTGCTGCGCCAGCCCTACGTAGACTTCAAGGCCATGTTCATCGGCGAAGTCAAGGATAACGGCCGTGGGATCCAGTTTTCCGGACTCAGAAGCCTCGAAACGATGGTCGTCGAGGGCGAGTCTATCGATCACGATGGTGTTGAGCTGGGCGTCGGTCAGGGCCTTCAGGTC
>JAACEL010000094.1 GCA_011682535.1 Nitrospiraceae bacterium
GGCAACTACCACGGCTACGCCACCTTGCACTACGGCTACTTCAAGACCATCGTGGCCCACTTCGTGCCCGCCGACGGCGAGAACTGGACCGAGGAGAAGCCGATTGGCCGGTGGCGGTTCGAGAAGGTGTTGGCTGGCGACCTCGATCGGGGCGACTACGCCTACGAATCGAACGTGGTTGTCGACGAGGACGGTACGCTGTATTTTCTCTACGACGCCGGCCACCCCCGCGAAGCCATCGGCGTGGATATCCACATCAAGGCCCACAAGATGCTCGATCCCGCCAATCTCGATCCCGACTTCGCCGTTCGTCCCATCCTCAGTCCCGAGGGCTACCGCTCAGAAGACCGCAATCATCCCGGCTCCAGTCAGATCGTCGAAGGAACCTTCATCCAGCGGGTCCAGGGCAAGTACGTCCTACTCTACAGCGTCGGCGACTACCTGTGGCCCAACTACAAACTCGGTGTCGCCTATTCCGACACGCTCATTCCCAAGCAAGGCGCCACATACCAGAAGCCACGGTTCGAGGATCCGGAGAACCTCTGGGGAAACAGCGGCGGCCAAGGCGACGAAATTGCCTACCTCATGCAGTCGCAGTCCGCCGAATGGCCCAACTTCGCCGGGAACGAACTGGACGGTCCCGGCATTGGGTGTTTGGTCCACACGGACGCCGGCCACCGGCTGGTCTTTCACGCCCGCAAACGTGGCGAAAACGAGCGGCGTATATGGACGATCCCCGTCAACGTCCAGATCGGCGGCGGCAGGCCCTCCAATCAATGGATGACCGTAGGCGAGTAGTTGGACGGCATGGGCGGGTTCGGATCAATCGAGTGAGACGCGCTTGCCGCGCTTGAGAATGAGCACGCGGCCATCGCGGCCAATCGTGACCGTTTTCCGATCCGGGTCGAACTCATTCACCGTCCATGGGTCGTACAGCGCGTCTTCGAGCGCCACGTCCAGTTCTCTCGTGGTGCCGTCGGGCATGTGAAGCATCATCAGGAACCGCGGGTTCTCGTCGCCCGCCACCGTCCCGCGCAACTCGACCGAGACCCCCGTGGGGTCTGGCGCCGCCGCTATGCGCGTCTCTGGCGCGACGGGTTCCGGCTCTGGTGCGGGGGGGGCCGGTTCCGGTGCGGGGGGCGGTGGCGCCGGAAGCGTCGAGAGGTCCGGCGCGCGAGCCATGGCGACGGCTGGAGCCGCTAGCGAGAACGAAGAGGCCAACGGCGGGATCTCGCCCACACTCTGGACCAGCCGCACGCGGTAATCTCCGGGCGCAAGATGATACTGGAACGCGACATCCTCACCGGCAGGCACGCGTAGACCCCGCACCTCGTTTCTCGATATCAAGCCGCGTCCGTTCTTGGACTCGATGCGGCGTGGCGCGCCGACGTTGTCCCAGCCGGCCCCGTCCGCGCGCTCAAGCGTATACGTGAATGCATTGCGTGCCGACGAACCCGCCGAGGCCAGCAGGATCGAGCGTCCGCCGCCATTGCGCAACAGGATCGACGTCGGGTAAACGGGATTGCTCTCATTCGCGGGATCGACGTAGGAAACCGCCAGACTGGGCTTGGGGAAGAACAGGCCGCCGAAATCGGTCGAGATCGCAAGGGTAAGCAGCAATCCCGCGGCCGCCACCACCGGCACAACCGGGCGCAGGCGTTTGGTCTTGAACAGCGCCATACCCGCCGCGGCCAGCAAACCCAGGTGCGCCACGAGCAGCGCCAGCATGCCCGGCCGCCACAGCCATGAACCGCCTTGCCGGAACCGAACGGATATCAGACTGGTGCCATACGCCGCCTGATGGATGACCAACGCCCCCACGATGGTGAACAGGAGCCACATCACGCAGAACGCAATTCCCCGGAGCCGCCGATTGGACACCGCCGTCGCCAGGGCCACGAGTCCCCCCGCCAACACCGGCATGATCATCACCCAATGGCCAAACTGTCCGCCGAGGCTGAGGCTTTGGTACGCGCCGATGGGTGACAGTTTGTCGACCAGCGGCAGAAACACCGACAGCCCCGCGATCAGCGCGCTGCCCCAGGCCACCCACTGGTCCACGGCGATTCGGGCCTTGAGCGCCGTGCCCGGGCGCGCCATGCGCCGCAGAAACGTGCCTTTGGGTTGGGGTACGTCGTCCGCCGTGCTCGCGATCAACGCGCGCGACAGCACGTCGTGCGCCTTGGCACAGTCGCGCTGCGCGCGCACCAGATCCCGCTGCAGCGGCATGAACCGCGAACGCTCCAGGCCGCCCGCTTTGAACCGGCCGCTCGCCTGATCCAGACAGGCCTGGATCGTCTTCACGTCGTTGGCTGCGTCCCGGCTCAGTTCCTCAAGCCGGGCGCGCCGGAAACCGATCTCCGCCTCCGCCCGCATTTTCTCCGCCGTGCAGTCCCCCGTGCAATCCTCGAGCACCAGGCTGGGCATGTTGCCTTCCTTCGCCAGACGCTCCATCTCGCCGAGCCGCATTTCGGCGCGTTCGCATCTCAGAAAGGCTTCACGCAGACCTTCGATATGCTGGTCCAGCAGACTGCGGGGATCGTCGAACTCGGGCGGCAGCGTCAACACAAACCCGTCTGACGGTATGCTGTCAAGCGACACGTTCGTGTAGCCGCCCGCCATGTGGGGGTCGCTGACGGTGAGCCAGCCCCGGAGGTTCTGCTGCAGCCGCTCCAGGCTCTCACGCCGCCGCCGCAGTTTATCTACCATGTCCCAGAACGCCACGAACTCGATTTCGCCAATCCGGGCCGACAGGCCGGCTTGCAGGATCTTCTCCTGCGCGCCCGACAAGTCGATGGCGGCCTCCATCAAGCGCTGGCGCAGTTGTTCGTCCATCTCCGCCCGGGCGCTTTGCACGCGGTCCAGGTAGCCTTCCAACGCGGCCGTATCCTCCGGATCGCCCCCCGCTTCCTCGCGCTCCGCCGATGCCAACTGACGCTGGATCTTGTACTCCAGGCTGCACAGCACCCGCAGCGGCTCCAGAATATCCAGGATCGTGACGTTGACAGCCTCGTCGGCCCGGTCTAGGGTGGTGTCTTCCTGCTCCGCGTCTTTCGGCTCGTCCCCCGAACGCCGCCGCCCTCTGCGCAGAAACTCAGGGTGGTCCTTGAGATACACCACCGCGCAGTCGTCGGGCAGTTCCTCCAAGGAAGGCACGCGGATCTTTTGACGACAGGCCACGCACTTCCCGGGCAGTCCGAACATCGTTTCGGAAACCTTCATTTTCTGCCCGCAAATGCAGTAAATCCGCAGCTCTTTGGCGACTTCGCTCGGCATTTTCCCCTCCGGCTGCCTACGTAAGGTAGTATACCGTGCCAATCGAGAAATGGAAAGGACTTTGCACGGATGCGCATTTGTCCAAAACGGCGAAATGACGGACCGTTTTTCGCCGTTTCGACCGGCATCCGGCACCGTGCGGCGGTGGCGGGGTACGCGTCTGTGCGCTCTAAGTGCTTCTCTGGAGATCGCTTACAACTCTTCCTTTGGTTCTTCAAGAGCTTGGCATGCCCATTGCGCCAAGGAAAGACGCGTAGAACATCCCCCCCTAGGATGTGAAACGTTAGGCCCTGGCAGCCGCCCCCGACCTGTCCCCCAGGTCCGGGGCGGTTGCCATTTTAGAGCAGTTTAAGTAATTCTATAGCCACATCTGCTTGCAGTCAGCCTTGTCCTCGCTGGCGCAGCTGGCGGCTATAGAATTATCTAAACTGCTTTAGGGGCTCACCCACGGCTGTCGCATTCGGGACGACCCCATGGAACCTTTTCGCCAAGTCCGGTGTATCATCTTGTGAGGCTGTTGGCGCTTCGGCGCCTTTCCACCACCAACGGTCGAGCATGTGCGGCAGGCACGGCCACGAGAGGGCTTGGCATGAGTATCGAAGCCATTCACGAGCAAAGCGTACGGCCGGAAGCAGCGAAAAACGAGGGAACTGAAGAGGGAGTATCAGCCGGGGCGCGGTGGAAGGCCACCACTGCGGCCGCGCTGGGTGTGGGTGCGGCCGCGGCGCTGGCGGGGTGCCCCCCGCCGGGCTATATCCCTGGCGACCCGTACCCCGACGTGACCCCGCCGACGCTGCCCGAGAATCTCAGGCGGTTGGTCTCACGGACCACCTTCGGTATCAACGCACGCGAGGCGGAACTGGCCTTGTCGTTGGGCTATGACGGATACCTCGAGTATCACTTGGCCCACGAGAGCATCGACGACACCGATCTCGATGCTCAATTGGCCGCGCTGCGCACGTTGGATGACTCGCCCTATGACCGGGTGCGAGCGATCCAACGCGATGACGACACGCCCATCCGCGAGTTCTTCCTGGCCACGGTATTGCGGGCCGCCTACACCCGGCGCCAGCTTTACGAACGCATGGTCGAGTTCTGGTCCGACCACTTCAATATCTTCTTCCGCTCGGAGGCGCAGGAGGTTCTCAAGCCCGTCGACGACCTCGAGGTGATTCGCCCGCATGCGCTCGGGCAGTTCCCCGAGCTGCTCCGGGCGAGCGCCCACAGTCCCGCCATGCTGCTGTACCTCGACAATACGTCCAACCGGGCCGAGGCCCCGAACCAGAATTACGCCCGCGAGTTGATGGAACTCCACACGCTGGGTGTTGACAACTACACCCAGCGCGACATCGAAGAGGTGTCGCGCGCCTTCACGGGCTGGAGCGCGGAACCTGACCGCGACAGCGTCAGCCTGGGCCGGTTCCGCTTCTGGCCACAGCTCCACGACTACGAAGCCAAACACGTGCTTGGGCACGACCTTCTCGCGGGACAAGGCATCGAGGATGGCGAAGACGTGCTCGACCTGCTGTGTCTGGATTCGGAAATCGCGCCGATCACCGCCCATTTCCTGGCCCACAAGATCGCGGTTCGTTTCTGGGGCGAGGAGCCGCCGCCGGCGTTGGTCGGGGAGATCGCGGATGCGTATCTCAACACCCAGGGCGACATCCGGGCGATGGTGCGCGCGGCGCTGAGTGAGGACTGGCTTATGCAGGCCCCCGCCAAGATCAAGCGCCCATCCCATTTCACGATTTCCGCCCTGCGCGTACGCCCTTCCCTGGTGCATGAAATCGACACGCTCGGGTTCCTGCTCCATCAGATGGGCCACGTGCCGTTCCATTGGCCCACGCCCGACGGCTACCCGGACGAGAATAACTACTGGGGTGAGAACCTGATGCCTCGTTGGACCTACGGCACGTGGCTGGTGGCGCAGCGGGGAGAAATCTCGATCGACTTTGCCAAGTTCATCGAGGCCCCGACCGACGCCGACTTCCTCGATCTCGTGGCGGCCTACTACTTCGCAGGCGCAACGCCGCTGGCCCATCGCGACGCGTTGGCCTCTTTCCTGGCGGCATTCCCCAACAATCCTCAGCGACGGCGCGAGGCCTTGGCGTTAGCCATCGGTTCCGCCGACTTCCAGTGGTTCTAGGACACGGTGCCCAGGCACAAGGAGTTTGCATCATGACGAAACGCCGCCGCCCACGTGGTTGCTCAGAATACAACGAACTCAGCCGCCGTCAGTTTCTTGCCTCTGGAATGGCCCTTGCCGCCGCCGCGTCCACGCCTGCTTGGCTGCCCCGCGTCGCATATGCCGCCATCGGCGGCGCCGGACGCGACGCGCTGGTGTCCATCTATCTGCGTGGCGCTTGCGACGGACTCAGCCTGTGCCCGCCGCATGCCGAGGACGCTTACTACGCCGCGCGCGACACGTTGGCTATCCCACGTCCCGGGAGCGGCCAGCCCGGCGCCGCCATCGATCTCGACGGGTTCTTCGGGTTCGCCCCGGCAATGCGTCCGTTGCTGGATGCCTACGAGGCGGGCCACTTGCTCGTCGTCCACGCCTGCGGACCTCACGACGAGAGCCGGTCGCACTTCGACGCGCAGCATTTCATGGAGGTGGGTAAGCCGCGGGATCCCGATCTGATCACCGGTTGGCTGGGCCGCCATCTGCTCACCATCGACCCACTTGTGCCTGAGCCGCTACTGCGATCCATCGGGATCGGCGTCGGACTCCAGCAGACGCTTGCCGGTGCGCCCAACACATTGCCTATCGCCGATCCCGCGGACTTCCGCCTCCTCGGCGCCGAGTCCTCCGCCGATGATCGCCTGGCTGCACTACTGCGGATGTATGCGGCAACCGAGGATCCCCTCCGAACTGCCGCCGAGAATACCCAGAAGACCATCGAACTGCTCGACTCGCTCAACCTCGACGCCTATACGCCCGCTAACGGCGCCGTGTACCCCGAGTCCGACTTCGGCGCCGCGTTGAAATCGACCGCCGGTTTGCTCAAGGCCGAGGTCGGCATCGAGGCGATCGCCATCGATCGCGGCGATTGGGATACACATGAGGAACAAGGCCCTATCGACGGTTGGATGGCCGACTCCATGGGCGATCTCGCTGGAGGCCTCGGCGCGTTCTACGCCGACGTCGTCGCGGGCGGGCAACACAACGTCACCGTCGTCGTCATGAGCGAATTCGGCCGTGTCGTGATGGAGAATGCCAGCCGAGGGACCGACCACGGACACGGCACCATCATGATGGTGCTCGGCGGCGCCATTGCCGGCGGCCGCGTCCTTGCCGACTGGCCCGGCCTGGCGCCCGAAGACCTGTTCCAAGGACAGGATCTTGATGTAACCATCAACTACCGCGACATCCTTGCCGAAGTCCTGCGCAAACGTCTCGACAGCGCCGCCCTCGAAGTCGTTTTCCCAGACTACACCCCCACCGAACACGGCGTAGTGACCGGTTAGCGGCAATCCGATACGCCATGAAAGTGGTGACCAGTCACCGCACTTCAAAGCGGCTTTGCCGCACCTTGCGAACGGCTGCCGTCGCGCTTTACCTGCCCGAGCCCGAAAAGGTACCATATTGCCTTGCGCGGAATCCGAGTTGAGAGGAGTGAAGGTGTCTAGCAACCCGTGTATCGAATACTTGTCGCAAACCAATCTCGAGGATGTCGATCCGGGGTTTCTGGCCTACGTCGCCAATCTGACGGCAGTGGCCGGCCAGGCGCCGCGGGTAGCCCGGGCCATCGTACAGGAACTGGCCGACCAGCGGCGCTACATCAAGTTGATCGCCAGCGAAAACTATTGCTCGCTGGCCACGCAGTTGGCCATGGGCAATCTGCTGACCGACAAATACGCCGAGGGCGTGCCGGGCGCCCGCTACTACGAAGGCTGCGACAACGTCGACACCGTCGAAGCCTACGCCTGCGAACAAGCCTGCAAGCTGTTCGGCGCCGAACACGCCTACGTGCAGCCGCACAGTGGCGCCGACGCCAACCTCATCGCTTACTGGGCCATCCTCCAGACACGCATCGAGATCCCCGAACTCGCACGGCTGGGCATTTCCGACCCCACCAAGGCCAGCGACGCCGACTGGGCCAAGCTGCGCCACGCCTTGGGCAACCAACGCCTGTTGGGCATGGCCTACAACTCGGGTGGACATCTCACCCACGGTTACCGGCGCAACGTGTCGGCGCGCATGTTCGAGTCCCACTCCTACGGCGTCCACCCCGATACCAACTTGCTCGACTACGACGATCTGCGCGCCAAAGTGGAAGAACTCAAACCCTTTATCTTCCTGGCCGGCTACAGTTCGTACCCGCGGGCGATCAACTTTCGCCGTCTGCGCGAAATCGCCGATTCGGTCAACGCCGTCTTCGTCGTCGACATGGCCCACTTCGCCGGCCTCGTGGCGGGGGGCGTTTTCGAGGGCGACTTCAACCCGGTGGCCCACGCCCACGTGGTCACCACCACCACTCACAAGACCCTGCGCGGACCGCGCGGCGGACTTGTCCTGTGCAAACAAGAATTCGCCGAGGCCGTCGACAGGGGCTGTCCGCTGGTGATCGGCGGTCCCCTCGGCCACGTCATCGCGGCCAAGGCCATTGCCCTGACCGAAGCCAACGAGCCCGGGTTCAAGACCTACGCACAGCACATTGCCCAGAATGCCCGGGCCCTCGCCCAAGCGTGTTTGGACGAGGGTCTCACCCTCTCGACCGGCGGCACCGACAACCATCTGATGTTGATTGACACGCGCCCGCTGGACTTGACCGGACGCCAGGCGGCCCGGGCGATCCGCAACTGCGGCATCACGCTCAACTACAATTCGTTGCCCTACGATTCCGAAAGCCCACTGATTACCAGCGGACTGCGGATCGGAACGCCTGCCGTAACAACGTTGGGCATGGGGATCGGCGAGATGAAGGAAATCGCTGCCATTATCAAGCTGACGCTTGCGAACACCAAGCGCGGTACGGTCGCTCAGGGCCCCCGGGCCGGACAGTCCAGCAAGACGCAGTACGAGACGGAGCCCGGGGCCCTCGATGAGGCCCAAACACGCGTGAAGGCCCTGCTCGACCGCTTCCCCGTGTACCCCCAACTGGATCTGGCCTTCCTTCAAGAACACTTCGGGTGACCCCCGAACGTCGTGGCCCCGCTGGGCGGGGGACCCCTAGAACGCGTCGGAGTGTCCAAGCTCCTCTGTATCCGGTTCCGGATCGCCCCGATCCTGGATGTGCGGCCCCGTGATCATGTTCTTGTAGCCCAGCCCCGGACCCACCATCGGGAACACGTCCGCGTCCTGGTCGGTCACGATCTCGAGGAAAGCCGGGCCTTTGGCGTTAATGAAGGCCTTCAGCGCCTTCTTCAGTTCGGCACGGTCCGAGACCCGGCGCGCAAACCGATATCCGACCGCTTCGGCCGTCTTCACGAAGTTGCGCTTCGTCATCGTCTTGTCCGTGCCCATGAACCGATGGCCAAAGTACAGGCGCTGCCATTGCAGCACCATGCCGTCGCCATGATTGTTCAGCAGCAGCACCTTCACCGGGACGCCATAGTTGGTGGCCGTCTCCAGTTCACCAATGTTCATACGCAAGCTGCCGTCCCCATCGATGTCGATGACGACCTTGTCCGGGCAGCCGAACTTGGCGCCGATGGCGGCCGGCAGTCCGAACCCCATCGTTCCCATACTGCCCGACGTAATGAACGTGCGCGGCTTGTGGAAGTCGAGGTACTGCGCCGTCCACATCTGGTGCTGGCCCACGCCTGTGCAGATGATGGCCTTGCCCCTCGTCATCGCGTTCAGGATGGCGAGCACTTCCTGCGGCTGGATCTTGTCGGTGTCGCGCTCCCAGTCGAACCGGTGCGCCACCTTCAGCGTGGCCACGTGGTCCAGCCACGGCGCGCAGTCCAGTTTCACCTTCTTGCCCGCTTCCAGGAGGTCTCGGAGGGCCGTCTTGGCGTTGCACACGCACGACCAGTCGACGGCCTTGACTTTGCCGATCTCGGCCGCGTCGATGTCGATATGGGCAATCGTCGCGTTCGGCGCGAATTCCTCGACCTTCCCGGCCACGCGATCGTCGAATCGTGCGCCGATCGCCATCAGGAAGTCACAATCATCAACCGCATAGTTGGCGTAGGCCGTGCCGTGCATGCCGAGCATGTGCAGCGCGAGGTCGTCCGTCGTGTCCACGCTCCCGATACCCATCAGCGTCGTGACCACGGGGAGCTGGTAGCGCTTCGAGAACGCACGCAATTCCTCGCAGGCGTTGCCGTTGATCACACCGCCGCCGGCATAAATCAGCGGGCGCCGCGCGCGGGTGAGCATTTTGAAGAACTCGCGGGCGTCCTGGGGCGTCACGCGAGCCTTGTTCATCTCCCCCAGGTGCCGGTTGTAGCCCTTGAGGTCCAGCAGACCCTTGCCCTGGAACGGAACGACATGGTTCTGTACGTCTTTGGGCACATCAACCACGACCGGACCCGGCCGGCCGCTGCGGGCGATCTCGAATGCCGAGCGAATGGTGGCTTCCAGTTGCGACTCGTCTGACACCAGGAACACATGCTTGGCGCAGGCGCTCATGATGTTGTAGACCGGCGCCTCCTGGAACGCGTCGGTGCCGATGGACGGCCGCGCCACTTGGCCGGTGATCAGTACCACCGGAACCGAATCGGCCATGCAATCACGGATTGGCGTGACGCAATTCGTCGCGCCGGGACCCGAAGTGACCAGGAATGCACCCACTTTCCCCGTGGCCCGCGCGTAACCGGCGGCCATGAAACCGGCGCCTTGTTCGTTGGCGGGCACGATGAGGTTGAGGGGGGGGCGATCGCCCCGGGTGTCGTTGTAGCGGAACACCGCGTCGTACGTCGGCAGAATCGCGCCGCCGTTGTAGCCGAACACCGTGTCCACGCCTTCGTCCAGAAACACCTGAATGATGAGGTCCGCACCGGTCATTTCAATCCCGGACAGTGGATGTTTCTTTTTTCCTGGGCTCATACCTGCTTTTCCCTCGCGTATCCTGTCGTTGCGGCCGTCTGGGCGGCCGGCACGACCCGTGTTCGTGGGGACCCTCAAAGGCGCGGCGAGCCCTGCGTCATGCTCGTCGCCCCATAAAACAAAACAGGCCCGTTACACAGCGTGCAACGAACCCGCCCGTCTTTGGGCGCCGTCCCAGCTAGCAATAACCCCGTCCAAAGGCATAAGTTAACGTAAGACTACCGTTCCAAGGGGGCATCTGTCAACTCTCCGAAATGGGCGTGCAAATACCACGTGGTCTTCATCCTCATAAATGCCGCAGAAAAACATGGTATGGGCAACTCGGCAGGATCTTGGAGAGGTCTTCCGGGAACTGGCCGAAAGGAAGGAAAGCCCCCGGCTACCGGGGGGCATTTAACTCTATAGCCACAGCTGCGCCAGCGAGGACAAGGCTGAGAAGGAAGGAAAACGCCGTCATAGCGGTGCTATGGCAAGGTTTCGTGACGCAGTCAGCCGATGCCACAGCAAGCAGATGTGGCTACAGAATTACTTAAAACTGCTCTAAAAGACGGTCGAATTGGCCTTCGGGAACTCAAGCACCTCGTCGACTTGGCAGAAGCAGAGGCAGGTGTAGGTGTCGGCTGCGCCGTAGTAGATGGCGATGCGGCCCGTGGGCGCGTCGCAGATGGCCGCGCACGGGAAGCAGACGTTGGGTACGAAGCCGGTGCACTCGTAGTCGGCCGTGGGGAACAGGAGATACTGGTTACTGCGATACAGCACCTTCGAGGGGCAGTCGCGGTCGAGCAGCGCGGCCCCCATGCTGTATACGAACCCATTGCAGTTGCTAATTACGGCGTGATAGAAGAGCAGCCACCCTTTCTGCGTCTCAATGGGCACGGGCCCGGCGCCGATCTTGGCCGTCTGCCACCATTGTCCGCCGGACGTCATCACCAGACGGTGCCGGCCCCAATGGACCATGTCGGGGCTCTCGCTTACGAAGATGTCGCCGAAGGGCGTATGGCCGGGGTCGCTGGGCCGGCTGAGCATCAGGTATTTGCCGTTGATTTTGCGCGGGAACAGCACGCCGTTTCGATTGTAGGGCAGGAACGCGTTTTCGAGCTGGCGGAACTCGGTGAAGTCTTTGGTCCGGGCGACACCGATGGTCGGCCCACAGTACTTGCTACACCAGGTGACGTAGTATTCGCCGCCGATCTTGCACACGCGGGGGTCGTAGGTCTCGACGGGGTTGGCAATCTCGGGATCGGCCCCCAGCATGCGAATTTTCTCGTGTTCGATGTCCCAATGGACACCGTCTGCGCTACGCGCCAGATGAAGGCGCGGCATGCTGTCTCGATACTCCACCCGCATTACGCCCATAAAACCATCGCCAAAGGGGATAGCGGCGCTGTTGTACACGCCTTGCGCGCAGGGGATCGGGTTGCGGTCGATGATAGGATTGGCGCTGTAGCGCCAGACGATGTCCTGGCAGCCTTGAGGCCGGTCTTCCCAAGGCAGATTCGGCACGGCGTCGCCGATGATGGTTTGTGTGACTTTGGGGGCAACTTCACCCATCGTGAGTTTCCTTTCTCAATGCTATGTCGTGGCGCGAGACCCGCCCGGTCAACCTGTGTCGGCTACCCGTGGGACGCCGATCCCGATTCCCGAATTCTTCGTTCCTGACCTTCGACGCACAGCAACAGTGCGCCACCGAACAGCGCAATGCCGCCGAGGAGTCCTTCTGTCCACCGCTCCGTAGCGGGCATCGCCTTGGCGGGGATTGCGCGGGCATCACCTTCACGGCGATGTCGCCGGTGAAATTCGGCAGGTGGCCCGTCAGTGTACCGTCGATCGAACTGACGTTTTCGGTGTCGAAAATACCGCCCGGCATGCGGGTGCGGTAATACTCGATTCGGTAGTCCCCGGGGGCGAGGTCGAACACGGAGAAGGTCGCGCCGGTGATGAATCCGTTGTTTGTGGAGCCGTACTGGCTGCCGACATCGTAAACCCACAGATAGGCCGCATCGCTGCCCGCCAAGCCGATCGGCCGCAGCACGTTCAGACCCGCCCCGCCGATCGCGTAGTTTTCGATGCGCAGCCAGTCGTCACCGGTATTCTCTACCTGCACCGTGTGCGCACCCGCCGGGATCGCCGCCTCCAATTCAAGGTGACTTGCCCCGTTGGGAGGCGCCAGCCAAGCGGCCGGCGTGCCGTCCACAAGGATACGCACGCTGTTGTTGCCCCATCCGGAGACCTCGTTGATGTACAGCCGCAGGTTGAGCGGAATCTCGGAACTCGTTTGAAAAACTGGATCGGAACGATAGGAGTTCTTGTTGGAACCATGCAGCCAGACGGTGTGTTTCCAGAACTCCTGGATCTGCTCTCCGAGCAGATCCGCACACGGCGGGCCACCGTTTCCCGCATCCTGATCCGCCCGCACTTTCGCGAGGGAGCTACGCTGGGCGCCTGCCGCGGCAGCGTACAGAAGCGCGCGTAGGGCTTCAGCCCCACCTCGGGCCACAGCGAGAGAGGCGTTCCGGTCCCACTTCCCTTCCACGGCGGTATGGCTTGCTCACAGGGCCCCCGAACGCCGGGTAGCGTATTGTGGCGCGCCCGAAGAGCTTGGTTACGCGCGAGATACGCTCAGCCACGCCATCACCAGGTGGGTGAAAACC
>JAACEL010000095.1 GCA_011682535.1 Nitrospiraceae bacterium
GGTCGACTGGGATCTGATCCTCCGCTACGTAAGGGTGCACGACCCTGTCGAAGTGCCGGTCGCACTGTGCGACTACATCATTCAGAAGAAGCTCAAGCAGATTACCAGCGAGGAGCCAAACGCCTTCAAGTTCAAGGTGCTGAGCAAGCACCTCGTGTCCTGGCATGGACTTGAGGAGGGGTTGCTGCAACGAACGCGGGATCTCGTGTCCGTAGTCATACCGGTGTTCAACCAACTCGATCTTACGCTCAGTTGCGTAGATTCTCTGGAGGGAGTTCCCGCTGGCGAGGACTTCGAGATCGTGCTGGTCGACAACGGCAGCAACCGGGAAACTCGCGAGGGACTGCGTCAACTCGGGGCCAGGATACCGCGGCTCCGGGTCGTGAAGAACTACGAGAACTACTGGTTCGCCTTAGGTAACAATATGGGCGTCGCCCAGACCAAGGGCGAATACGTCGTGTTGCTCAACAACGATACCCAGGTGACGCCGGGCTGGTTGAGCGCGCTGATCCGGCCGCTCCGGGAGCGGCCGGAGATCGGCGTCGTCGGCCCGAAACTCCTGTACGAAGACGACACGATCCAGTGCGCGGGTATCGTCTTCTCGAACCGCTCGAAGATTCCCTATCACATCTATCGCAACCTGCCGGGGGACGATCCGTGCGTCAACAAGCCGCGGGAGTTCCAGGCGCTGACGGGCGCGTGCATCGCGGTGCGTGCCGAGGACTACATCGCGCTACGCGGTCTGGACGCGCGCTACGCGAACGGTTGCGAAGACATGGACTTCTGTTTTCGGATGCGGTTGAGGCGCAACAAGCGTCTGCTGTACAACCCCGAGTCCGTCATCTACCACTACGAGGGGCGCACCGAGGGACGAAGCCGCTCGATCCAGTACAACCGCCAGACGTTTGTGGACCTCTGGGGCGACGAAGTGGTTGCCGACGATGCCCGGTTCTACGAGGAAGACGGCATCACCGTCACCGGTTACATCAAGCCGGGCCGCGAAAAGGATGGCCCTACGGCCGCCTACGTGCCGACGTTCGAACGGGACGAAGGCGGGGCCGCCGCGCCGAGCAGTGCGGTCCAGCCGGCCGCCGCGAACATCGGGCTCGTATCCATCTGGTACATCCGAGGCGTGACCTTCGTGACGAAGCAACTGGCGGATTCGCTCGAATCCCAGGCGATCACGACACATATTTTCGCCCGTTGGGAGAGCGAGCGCTTCGACAACACCGGCCCGGTGCGCCACCCCCGGGTCGTGAACGCCGGCGACAACCCGACGTGCGAAGCCACCGTGCAGTGGGCGCGCGACAACCACCTGAATCTGGTCATCTTCGTGGAGGTACACCCCGGCGACTGGAAGCGTGTCGACGCCCTTCGGAACGCCGGATTCCGGGTCATGTGCTACGAGCACCTCGATATACTACGTGGCGAGATGCTCGAACGATACGACCGCTTCGATCACTACCTGTTCTCTTCGTTCCATGCGCGGGAGGTGTTCCGGTCGCATTTCCCGGGCATCTCGTCGCTGGTCGTGCCGTGGGGGATTCCCCCGGCGGTCCTCCCGAAGGCTGGCGTTCCGGCGTCCGCATCAACCATGTCAGGCCGCGTCAACTTCGTCCACGTCGCCGGCTGGGGCGGGCTCAACAATCGCAAGAACACGGACCTGCTGATCAAGGCATTCCTCGAGGCCGACCCAGAGAACGCCGTACTCCACCTTTACACCCAAGCCCCCATCGCCAACTATGGCCCCGAATGTGAAGGCATTCTCAGAGTATCAGACAAGATCATCATGCACGAAGGCACGATTGACAATATTTTCGAAGCGTATGACGGCATGGACATGCTCCTGTGGCCCTCCAAGCGCGAGGGACTGGGTCTGCCCATCGTGGAGGCACTGGTGAGGGGCGTACCGGTGCTCATCAGCGACGGCTACTTGATGAAACAGTGGATTATCCCGGGCGAGCACGGCGTAGTCTGTCCGGCCACACCGGAGCATGGCATGATGATTCTTCCGGAGATGCAGGTTGACGTGAAGGTGCTGGTGGACATGATCCGCGATCTGTCGGACAATCCCGGCCAAATCGCGCAACTCAAGGCCAACGTGGTTCGCGATCGAGACTTCTGGCTGTGGTCGTGGCAGGAAGATGTTTTCCGGGAACAGATTGGCCGGATCGTACAAGACTCGGACTACCGTCCCGACGACGACCTGTCCTACCTGCCGCCTGAGACCCTCGAATTCGAAGCGAAACGCAAACGGGCGTTTGACGAGTAGCCTGTCCGATTTCCCGACGGTGTGGTTTGCTACAGGGGGAGCGAAGCTCCCGAGGTCTACGTGACTGGTTCGTTGAATCTGGACATCCTCGCCGAGTGGTTCGACAGTCTCGCCTACGCATTCCGCAAGCTCGAGTCGGATCGATGGTGGCGTCTTCGGCCCTGGGGAACTCCGCGGCGTCTCCGCGATGCCGGCACGTGCATTGAAGACCTCCAGTGGCGCGCCGCCCGAGCCCGCCTCACCGGCGGCAGGCGTCGGCTGCAGGGCGCGTCCACCGCACGGGAAACCACCGCACTGCGCACGTGCGTGGAAGAGATGGGGCAACTCGCCGAGCGTATCGCCGATGACGGGTGGTGGCGGCTGGGCATCGCGTTTCGCACGGCGCTGGGCATGGCGGGCATTCGCAGCCGCCGTTTCCGGACTGCGGCGGACGATGCGCGAGAGATTCTGGCGCGCTATCGGCTTTGGCTGCGCGTCTCCGCTACCCATGACGAAGCCGGCGGTCTCCCTCCAAGCAACGCCGCTGTGGCGTCGGCGCCGGACTCGATGTTTGCACGCTTCAGCGCGCGCATCTCCCGCCCGGACCTGGGAGGCTTCCTGATGGAAAACGAGCGGTGCATCGCAGCGTATCTCGCATGCGGCAGGCCGGAAGTCCCCCCACTGGTAAGCGTGATCATGCCCACGTACAACCGCGCCGGCGTCGTGGCCGAGGCCATTCAGAGCGTTCTCGATCAGACCTGGCCCAACTGGGAATTGCTCGTGTGCGATGACGGGAGCGAGGACGACACTCAATCGCGAGTGAGCACGGTGGCCGATTCCCGTGTGCGCTACCTGCGCCTACGCCACCGCGGTGCGGCACGGGCTCGGAACGAGGGGCTGTCGGCGGCAAAGGGCGCCTACATCGCCTACCTCGATTCCGATAATCTCTGGCATCCCGAGTACCTGACGGTGATGGTGGCGGCACTCGAAACGCGGCCGGGACGTGCGTGCGCCGCGGCGAGGTATCTGGACGTGCTGATTGATGAGGACGGCGCCTGCGTAGCGAGGCCCGGACGTATGGGCACGGTGGATTACGGGAAACTGCAACACCGCAACTGCATGGATCTGAATAGCTTCGTGCACCGGCGGACGCTATACGAGGCCTTCGGCGGTTTCACCGATTCGCTCGCACGGCTTCAAGACTGGGATCTGTTTCTCAAGTACACGTTCGCCCACGAGCCCCTTTTCGTCGACCCCTTCTTGACCCTATACCGCAGCAACACCGCCTGGTCGCAGTTGACGGCGGAGATGCGGACGCATGACGCGGAGAGTGTGCGCACCGTGCACCGGAACGTGGCGAGTTACTACAAGGATGGCCTGCCTCGGGCACAACCACTCTCGGACGAGAGACGTGTGAGCATTATCTTCCGCGACGCGATCCCGGACGACGTCTTCCGTGCGCGCAGCCTGGCCGAGGCCCTGCATCGGGAGGGCGGCTACCGCATCCAACTCGTGGTATGTAGAACCGGGGCATCGGTGGCGCCATGGCCCATGACGTCGGACTTCGAGATAATCGACGTCGAGGAGGAGTCATTCCCGGCGTTCGGCGAACGGCTGGAACACACGGCCGAGCGCGTCTCGGGCGAGGTGGCCTATTGCATAGGGCCGCACGTGTCCACCCTCGGGCTGGGGTTGGTCTGCAATGCCCGCGACGGGACGCCGGTAGTGCTGGACGACACCGGCTCGGAACCCCAGGTGGATCACGGTGAGATGCCAAGCCTCGCGAGCATTGATCCGTTGGATCCGGCGCTTCGGTCACCCTCGAGCCCTGCCTGGGCACGTATCATGGGGGCCGCCGCAAGCCAATTGACGTGCCTCGTCACCGCCAGCGACGCTTTGAACCGCCACCATGGGGACCGTGCGTTCCGAATCCGGCAGGCATTGGATGAGACGCTGTTTGAACCGGAGGCCTCCGAGGGCGCCGGACAAGACCGGGCGGTCCTTCTCGTATATCCGCCCGAGGGTATCGCCGCCGCCAATGCCCCCCTCGGCGCGGTATCGCGTGCCACAAGCGGTGGATCTGTCCTTGTTCGCGCGTGGCCCGGCGCTCAGGACACGGAATGCCCGGCCCTTGAGGCGCCGGCGCGCAGGGCGGCTGTCGAGCCGGGAAACTGGCAAGGGTTGGCGCGCCTTGTGCGCACGGTCGGCCTCGTGGTCGTGTGGATGGATCCGGATGCGTTGCTTCGGATGCCGGTGGAGTTCACGGCGGCCATAGCGCTGAAGAAACCGGTTATCTCAACGTCCCTGAGCGATTTGGCCGGCTTCGGTTGGCTTGGGCACGTGCGCTTGGTCGACTTCGGCGACCCCGAAGCCCTCGAGCAGGAAGTGGGACGCCTGCTGGAGCGTCCCGAGCAGGCCAAGGAGGCGGTGGAAGCCGCTCACCGTCTCTATCTGCGCCAGTTCTCGTATCGCGCCTGCTGCCGCGACTTCGGATTCGCTTTCGACGCGGCAATGGCCGCCCCAGGCCCGCTGGCGGTGTCAACGGCACTGCGTTCTCTCGTGCGAGGAATGCGTTCAACGCATTGACTCCACCCATCGGACGTGGCGCGCCGGACTACGGCAACCGAACTTGTTCGTCGCGGCGCGCCAGCCTGTGCTACCATCGGGAACTGGTGGGCCGAGTGTGGCCACTGAGAGAAAGGGTTCCGGGCCCCTAGGAGTCAGACCCCTAGCCATGTTCGATGTCGTAATCCCCGTCTTCAACGCAATGCACCATGCGAGAGCGTGCATCAAGTCCGTCTTGCACGACGACACCATCCCGCTGCACCTCTATGTCGTGAATGACCACAGCGCCGGCTACACCACCGAAGCCCTGCGCCAACTCCTGTCCGGCTACGACGACGCACGCTACACGCTCATCGAGAATCATGAGAACCTGGGCTACCTGAAGTCCCTCAATCGCGGCATCGCCGAGGGCAGTTCACCCTACGTGTTGTGTCTCAACTCAGACACTTTCGTGCCCCCCGGCCACCTCCGCCGTCTCACGCACGCCTTTGAATCGGACGAGCAAATTGCGGTAGCTACGGCCGTCTCCGACTGGGCCAACTGGACGCGGATCTGCTGGAGAATCCCGCAGGGCTATAACGCGCTCGATTTCGCGCGCAGGGTGGCCGAAGTCTCAACCGGCGCTTTCCCCGATATCCACAACGCCTCCGGCTTCTACTTCGCGGTCCGGCGTAGCGTATTCGACTCCTTGGGTCTGTTCGACGAGGCCTACGGATTCGGATACTGGGAAGAGACGGACTTTTGCATGCGAGTGCTCGACGCCGGCTGGCGTGTGGTGGTCGACGACGGCCTCTTTGTGCATCATCACGGCCAAGGTACCCTTGACAAGCCCAGTCAGCAGAAACATATGAATGCCAACCGCCGCATCTTCATGAAACGCTGGAAGAGAGCCTACCGGAAACTGGAGAAGGCTTGGAAGAAGAACAACCCGATCTCCTACGTCGACCCGGCGATCTTCTCCGACCGCGGCATTGTTGCTCCAGCCCTGATCCGCGGCAGGCCGTCCGCCGCCGCCGGCTCCCAGGCAACCCAATTCCCCATCTCGCGCGAAGAAGCCCGGCGCCGCTTGGCTGAACTGATGGATCCCGCGACATCCCTCGGCGAAATCCTCAGCACGCTGGACCGGGCCGGTGACGCCTCGAAATCACAATCCACGGCGCCGCCGCAGGTTCTCTTCCTGGTTCCAGATCTGAGCGCGGACGCGGCGGGCCTCGCAGCCATCCAACTGGTTCATCAACTGCTAACGGAACACGTGGATGCGAACATCGTGACCTACGGTGTCCTCGACGAACAAGCCCTCCAGGTTTGCCCCGTCGCCTTCTCACCACACGTGTATCCAGACGCGGCGTCCATGCTCAGCGATTTCCCCGACTGCGGTGTGCTGGTGGCGACGGACTCCGAGATGGCTCATGCGGCCGTCCTGCTCAGGCAACTACGCCCGCACCTGAAGCTGTTTCACTGGATCCAGGACCAGTCCGGTTGCGAAGACGAACAAACGCACCGCGCCTGCCGGTTGATCGCGGACCGCGTGGTCGGTTCGGATTGGATGGCCCGGGAGCTGGCCGGTTTCGGCGGAACGACGCACGTCGTGCCGCCGGGCGTCAACCTGGATTTCTTCCACGACCTTCGATGCCTGCGCGCGCCGCACGTGATCGCATGGGTCGGCGCCGACACGTCATCAGGCGACTTCGAAGACGTGTGCCGCGTATACGAAGCGCTACACCGCCTGTGTCCCGGCATCGAACTCGCTCTCTGCGGACAAGGATACGAGACGCGCGCCCTGCCCTTCCCCGTCAAGGACCACGGCCGCGTGACCCGGCTCGATCAGTTGGCTACCGCGCTCAACGAAGCCACCTTCTTCCTGGGACTGGGCTCCACCAGTCCAATCGCCCGAACGGCATTGGCGGCCATGGCCTGCGGCACCGCCGCCGTGCTGAGCCGTCAACAAAGCATCACCGGCTTCGCCAAGCACGAACACAACTGCCTGCTATTCGAGCCCTCCGACTGCGACGGGGCCGTGGAGCAACTCCACCGGATCATTGAGGATTCCTGGCTCCGGCAGCGCCTGATCGACAACGCCCACCAAACCGCCTCGGCGCATACCGCAGTGCAACAAACGCGAAAAATGGCGGACCTGCTTCAACAGCAAGACACGTAGCGCGCATCGCTCACCAATGTGTGGATTACTTCGCGCCCGTCCCCACGTACCGGTAACGGTAGCGGCCCAGGGGCGCCGCATCCCCGCTCACATAAGCATCCAGGGGGTCGCCCGGGTTCGATGGGTTGTCGAGCCACTTGAAGTCCAGTCTCACCTCATCGCCCGTAAGCCCGAGCAGGGCCTTCGGGATGGACAGGTGGAACCGGTTGCCCTCGACACGGAGGTTCGCTTCGCCCGCCTTCTCCCATTGCCAGCCCTGGGTGTGTTTTTCGACGACGGTTCGGGTTCCGCTGAGGACTTGGCGATTGACAAGGAAGTCGTAGCCTTCCCAACCGGTCGCCGGGTCACAGTCCGCATCGATGAGCAGCAGCATCCAGTTTGGATCCGTGTGGGGCGAAAGTGCGGCGCTTGTCTCCACCATGAAGTAGACATGATCATCGTCGCGCGCTACCTTGGCCGCCACAATGTCGTTGCGTCCGGTGGCGTCTGCGTAGTGCAACTCGCCCACTCCCGCGAAGTCCCTGGCCGTCGTGTCGTTCACATGGTCCGTGAACACCGGCCCCACGTCCGCCCACTGCCCGAAGCCCGCGGCGAGGTCGATCCTCTTGGCCGGTGTACCCAATGGCAAAGCCGGGCAGCCCTTATAGCGGCGGATACCCGCCACCATCTGGTAATAGTAGTTGTCGCCGTGGCCGCCCTTCATCGGCTCGATGTCGCGGCTGTGCTCCTGGTCGAACTGATCGACAAAGACGACGGGCTCACCCGGCTCACTCCACTTGCCCGCCAGCCATTCATTCCACCCCGTCACCATCACGAAGGGCGGATCCAGTTCCAGGGCCCGCCGCCACTGTTCCGCGCAGTTGTGGCCATACAACACGGCGCCGGGACTTTCGTCGAACGCGCCATCGTGGAAGCTTCGGCCCCGGGCATCGCCATTACTCATATTCGTGACCGCCCCATCGCTACGCCGGAGGTTCTGAGCGATGGACACATTGACCTGCTCGGGGATCTCCGGGTCGTCCGTATACCCATAGACCTGCGGATAAGTCGTCTCCCAGTGCCAAGCGTTCTTGGTGTTCACCAGGTTGAAGGGCCAATGCGCCCTGCGGAGCGTGAAGAACTCGCGCAGCTCGGGCGTCACCTTCTCCGGGTCGCAGATAAGCAGCGGCTTGCCCTCCCAACGGAACCACAACTCCGGATACTGGCCCGCCCCATAGAGATCGTCATACAGTTCCTGTGCCGTGTCGCCCGCCGCCGTGTTGCACATGAAGGTGAGCTGCGGCGTGTTACCGCCTTCCGCGCGAATTTCGGTGAAGACCTTGCACAGGCTCATGTAGACATCGCGGTAGGTGACCCGGTTCGTCGTATCGAAGATAAGCGTATCCACACCCGCATCGGCCAGTAGCTGTGCATGCTTGCGCAACACCCATGGGTCGGATCCGAGGTAGTACCCCAAGAGAGGCTCACTCCAGAAATGCATCGCGCCCTTGGGTCCCCACGGCGGAACCGTGGGATTCTCCAGTGCATCCGGATGCTCCTTGAGGATCTTGGCCACGTCGTACGGCGGATTGGGCCCGTGCGCGTGCTGCCCGTTCCATAGGAAGTAGAAAATGCCCACGAACCGGTCCCTGCGGGGTTCGCCCACATCCTGCGCCATCGGCAGGGCACGACCCAAGTCGTCCACCGCTGGCCAAGGCACACCCACATTGGTGTTCTGTTTCTCCATGTCCGCTTCTCCCGCAAGGGTCACCGCCCATGCAACGGTTGCCACAGCGGCAACGAGAAATATGGGAAGAGGTTTTCGCACAGTGTGACTCCTACTCGACACATCATCCAACTTCCGGCAGGTCCCCAGGCATTCTGCACGCCCCTCCGGCATGGGTCAACCCGCCCCTCCGGCAGCCTGTTTGCGGCGAGCCCCAAACTTCCCCATTGGGGTAGGCCATCTCATGAAAAAACGATAGCCATTTCGAGTAGATTCTGGCTTGAGGCAACAGGGCCGCAGACACGCAATGCGCCAATTGCGAGAAGGCCCGGTTTGCAGAGGTATTCTTGAGGTGACAAGCGCTGACAGCGAGAAAAACAAAAATGGCGTCCCCAAGGGGATTTGAACCCCTGTCGCCGCCGTGAAAGGGCGGTGTCCTCGACCAGACTAGACGATGGGGACGCGCGAAAGCCGACAATTTTATTCGCCGCTAACTGAGCGTGGAACTATACCATAGGCGCCGCGGACGGTGCAACTCGGAATGGGGCTCGCGTTTCCTGAGCAAGTTGTTCAACCATCAAGAAGAGATTGACGCCATGTTCGATGAACTTGTCGAGACCTTGCGCACACTGCTGCCCGAGTTTGGCAAGCGCCTGGCCATCGATTCCAAAGCCATAGATAGTCATGGGCGGCCCACAAAACACGAGGAGCAAGATGGCCGTCGGGACACCGCCCCATCAGCTCTTGCCACAACACCTCGAACTGAGGCTGTCATGATTAGGGCAGCCTCGAAAGCATCCGATAGGGAAATGGGCGGCCTCAACCTCGAAAACGCGATCTTGGAAGGGGAAACCTTATGATAAGCTGCTCATCGACCAAAACCTGTGCCATTTAGGACAGCAACTATAGCATACCCAACGATACTCCAAGGAGAGACCACACCAGGAAAAGACCGATGGCTCCGCCAAATATCAGCGAAAAACCCGGGGTTCGTATGGTGCGGAACGTGTTCCACCCATGGGCAGTTCGGCAACTCGACCGACGGCGCGAATCATGCCTGGATTGTCCGATGCAACGTTCAGAAATCCACAGCACGGGGTCGTGGTATCGCAACAGGCCACCGTACTTACGGCGTTATTGGGCCAGATCTGCGCTCTTGGCCTGCCCCCCGTAAACTGGTCCATGTAGAATGAGAGTCTCACGACGGCCGTGAAGGCCAAGGAGACTCAAAGATGGGGAAACGTTAACATCGCAAATTTCCCATGACTCTCAAGCGTACTCCGGAATTTTTACGGATGCGTTTCCTCTGATCGGGGCATATACTAACGAAGAACCAGCTGTGTGGCGAGAAGTCCCAGTGCCCGGAAATAGCGTGACGTTCAGTCACTGCCGAAGGAATTTTTGAAAGGAGAACAGTCATGTATCACGTACTGCATCGCGTACTTAGGAGTAGCGTCGGTTGTTGTGCTCTGATGGCCTTGGTGGTTGTCATGAGCGGCTGTCCATTCTTGTGTCCTCCCACCATTACGATAACTCCGAGCACCGTGCAGATAGAGGTGGGCGGTCACGTGACACTGGTCGCCGCGTCTAGTGGTTGCTTGGATTTGGACTACACATGGTCCTCAAGTAATCCTGCTGTTGCCTCGGTCGACCAGAACGGTGTCGTGACAGGCGTCAGCGCTGGGGGGCCTGTCACCATTACCGCGCAAGACGGCTGCACAAACGCGACGGGCGAAGCGGCGGTGACCGTGGGCGAGGGCGGTGAAGGCGAGGGTGAAGGCGAAGGCGAAGGCGAGGGTGAAGGCGAGGGTGAGGGCGAGGGTGAGGGCGAAGGCGAAGGCGAAGTGGCGTATGTAGGCTCCGCCCAGTGCGCAACGTGCCATCCGAGCATCTATGACCGGTTCATTCTCAGCGGCCACTCCTATAAGGTCAACAAGGTCGTCAACAACGAGCCGCCCCTGTATCCCTTCGCGTGGTTCGGAACGAAACTCAGCGTTCCCAATGTACCCATGCCTCCGCTGGATTGGGACGGAACTCAAATTGGCTGGGACGAAGTTAGCTATGTTATCGGTGGTTACGGCTACAAGGCGCGCTTCATGGACCTTGAAGGTTACATCATGACCCAGTTCGACGCTGCTGACGCTCAAGGCCGCCAACGCAGCACGCAGTGGAATCCGCCCACACCAACGGCCACGAGCCGCTGGGTGCCCTACTCGCATCCGTCTGCCGACCAGGCGGCCTTGGGCAATGCACGCAAACCCTACAACTGCGGCAAGTGCCATACCACGGGCTGGGTGGACGCAACCGCCGAGCAGATCGCCGATTTCGCCAACAACCAGGAAGCCTTCCAGGACGGCCTACCCGGCATTTATGGAACTTGGGCGGCACCTGGCGTCCACTGTGAATCCTGCCACGGTCCCGGCGGAGACCACGTTGTGAGCATGTCGGCGGATGATATCACCGTCGCCCTCACGGACGCGCCTGACGATCTGCCGGGTAAGCGCTGTGGCGAGTGCCATACGCGCGACGCAGAGAATCGAGTCTTGGCGAGCGGAAGCCCAGGCAGCGTCTTCATTCGCCATCACGAGCAGTACGACGAGTTGCTGGCCGGCCCGCACGCGGATCTGAACTGCGTGAGCTGCCACGACCCGCATGAGGCGACCCGCTTCACACCGGACCTGGGCGTCACGACCGAGTGCATTGATTGCCACGTCGACAAGACGATCGATCGTCCGTCCATGGCCCACCTCGAATGCGTCGATTGCCATATGCCGGCCGCAAGCAAGTCGGCTATCACGTACAACGACCGCACGGGCGACATCAAGACCCACATCTTCAAGATTTCCACCGAACCTGTCGGCGCGGAAGATGAGGATGGCATGTTCTTCAACGATCCCGCCGACGACGCCCTGGTAACGCGCGGCTACTTGACGCTGGACTTTGTGTGTCTGGGCTGTCACGACGGCGATTTCGCGGGCGGCGGGGCGCACCTCATCGAGAATGTCGACCAAGCCCTCGCCGATGTGGCTGAGCTTATCCACACAACCAAATAGCGCATCCGGATAACCCGGCGACCCCTCTGGCGCGCCGCTTCCTTCGGGAGCGGCGCGCCAGTTCTCTTGCCTGGGATACGATGATATGGAATCACGCGATCATCCATGATAAGGGTTTGTCAATAGGCAAGAACGAGATTGGGCTCTCCAGGAGGGCGAATAAGGGGATAAGGTGGTCCAACAAGTCCAAATGGCCGCTAATGAAGCGAGTCGTGTATGAAGCTTTTCTCAAAAGCAAGTGAGTATGCGATTTTGGCTCTGATACATGTGGTCAGACGTGGGCCCTAACTCCGCTTCTCCGCCAGCGATATCTGCGGCGAGGCCTTAGTGGCGCTCGTGAAGGCACGGATACTCAAGAGCCACAGAGGCCCTGGTGGGAGCTACGAGTTGGGACAAAACCTGTCCGAAGTGTCGTTCATGGAAATCGTTTTGGCTGTGGACGGGCCTTCCCCTTTCCTTTATTGTTCGCTGGGCATGCGATGCGAGGCCGCTTCGGATTCCACGGACCTGAGCGAGTGTGCAACGTGTCCAATGTAGGATCCGAAATGCGGGTTGGAGGATTTGTGTCCGTTTCACGGACTGTGGAACCAAGCGCGTCAGTTGGTCGCAAACCTGCTTGTCCGCCTCATCCGTCGGTGGCTCCATGGCGTCAAAACAGTCCGTTTCACGCGGCGCAACCGGTTCGTCGTTGCGCTTCAATTCATCCATGCGGCGTTCGAGTTCGCCGATAATACATTCGATGGTCTTTGCCGTGCGTGCGCCTTGGCGGTCCCTATCCCTATCTCCAAAAACTTCACCTGGTAACGCTTCTCTATCTCCAAACACACATCGCGCAACACGCCGTCCACGCCTTTGTCAATCACTGCACGCCGGTACTTGGCGGGAAACACCAAATGGTATAGCAATACCGTAACATTATGGCTCTTATGAACATACTCACTCATCCAGCAATTCTACGCCGCAAGCGGCGGGGAATTGAACCCCAAGAGATTCAAGACCGACGACGATGGGAACGCGTTTGGGGCCGTCGAACTCGATGGCTCGCCGATAGTCTTCCTGCGACACAGAAAGCCCTCCCGCCTCTAGAGCAATTTAAGAAATCCTGGATACGCACCTGCTTGTTGCGGCGTCGGCCGACTGCGTCACACAACCTCGACGTAGCACCGCTACGCCTGCAGTTGTGCT
>JAACEL010000096.1 GCA_011682535.1 Nitrospiraceae bacterium
AGGCGGCCCGACAAGCGGGCCTTGGGGCACATCCGCCTTCAGCGAATCTACAGGCGGCCCGACAAGCGGGCCTTGGGGCACATCCGCCTTCGGCGAATCTACAGGCGGCCCGACAAGCGGGCCTTGAGGCACATCCGCCTTCGGCGAATCTGCAGGCGGCGAAAGCGGAGCAGAGTGGTTGCGTCATTGCACGGCGTCCGGGCGCGCCGATTGAGCCGGGGGAGCGGCTTGCGAAGCCGGAGTCCAGCACACGCCCCGAGGGTCCGGAGACATAGCTGGATCCCCGCTTTCGCGAGAATAACGTCGGCAAGAGTCGGCGCCGGTTCCTCTCCCCCCCTCACCCCATCTGCTGGAACAAATACCGCAACGCCACACCGATGTGCTATTCGCTCGCAACGGCCACTTTGCCAAGCGCGCGGATGATCCAGTCGGCATGGCGGTCTTCGTAGGTCTGCGCGAGGGGGATGGTGACGGTGCGGCCGAGGGCGTCGAGGGTGCGAGGGCACATGTCGGGGCTGTACTCGCGCGTCTGATCGTGCAGGGGTGATGTCCAGGGGCGGCCGTGGGGGTCGGCGGAGCGTTTCTCCATCACGTATTCCCAGAACCGGAAGATGTGGCGGTCGGGGATGCCTTCATCGTACATGCTTCCGGCGGGGATACCCTCGGCGCGCAGGGCCTGGGCGAACCACTTGGCCCGTTCGCCGGTGTCGAAGAGGAGCGCGATGGAAATGCCAAGGTCGCCTTCGATGTCGTGGGACGGACTGAGTTGGAGACCGTCATAATCGGCGACGGCTTCGCGGATGCGCTTGGCCAGTTCACGCGTCCGTGCGAGGATGCCCGCAAGGCGGCCAAATTGTACACAGCCCAGCGCGCCTTCCATCTCGTTCATGCGGAAGTTCCCGCCGGGGAATGGACCGACCGTAGTGTCCTCGGGATTCCAGAAACACATGGCCGAGTCGTGACGAATGGCGGCGCGTTCGAACACTTCGCGGCGATTGGCGACCACCATGCCGCCTTCGCCCGCGGTGATGACTTTGAACTGCTGGAGACTGAAGCAGCCCACGTCGCCGAAGGAGCCCAGCATCTGGCCGCGATACGATCCGCCACAGGCCTGGGCGCAGTCTTCGATGACGCGCAGGTCGTGGCGCCGAGCCACGTCCATGATGCGTTCCATGTCGCACGGCATGCCGCGCATGTGGACGGGCATGATGGCTTTTGTGCGCTCGGTGATCTTGCGCTCGATATCGTCGGGATCGATGGTGAGGGAGTCGTCCGTTTCAGCGATCACGGGAACGCCGCCGCAGATGAGCACGGCGGACGGCGAGGCGATGTAGGTGTAGCCGGGGACAATGATTTCGTCGCCGTCGCCGACACCGATACCGACGAGTCCGCAGATGAGCGCCGCGGTGCCGCCGCCGACGGCCAGCGCGTACTGGCTACCGGTCATGTTTCGGAAGTGGGCTTCGAGCTTGCTGCACTGCGAGTTCTCGTGATCGAGAAAGCGGAACAGGCGTTGACTGCGCACGACGGCCGACACGGCTTCGACTTCTTCTTCACCGATCTCCGCCGGACCCAGCCACGCTGCGGGAAACGCACCCTCGGCCACCGGTCGTCCACCATCGATTGCCAGCTTGTTACCGCTCATACCTACTTCCTCTCATCCAGTTCCGACGCTTCGTTGATCACCTCCAACGCGCGCCCTGTGAGTTCCTCAAACAACGTCTTGACGGTGGGGTGGCGTTCCAGGATCTGCTTGACCTCAACCCAACCGGTGCCGGGATCCTCGCGGAGCGCGTCGCGCAGTTCACGCGCGGCGGCGATGCTGTCCCGGCGCAGTCCGGGGTCATCGGCCGTGCACCCCTTGAGCAACACGCCCGATGCAGCGATGACCATGACCGGCGCACCGTCACGTCGGCTGTGGGCTAGAAGGTCGCTGAACACGCCGGCCTCGTCTTTCCCCAGCCGGCCTTCGTCGCGATACTGGACGTACTTCGCTTCAAGTACCGAAACACCCCATTGCTGCGCCTGGCCGGTTGCGGGCATTGCGCTGCCGAGATAGCGCCCCAAGTCGTCGCCATCGGGCAGCGCGCGCAACACCCATTGCACAGCCACCAACGCCAACACGAGCGTCAACGCGCCCGCCCACACCAACCCTCTGTACCGTCCATGCCGTTTCTGTTCCAGTCCCACTATTATCCTTCATCCGCCGGCAACGGCGCGGTCTCGGGCTCTAGTGGGGCGCCAGCTTCAGGCGTGGGGTCGGCCTTGATTTCGGCCGGCGCCTCGTGCTCAGCGATCGGCAGGTCCAACTGCTGCTGCTGCTGTTTCTCGACGATCGTCTTGAAATCCTGGTCGATCCCCGGATGTCTCGCCATCAACTCGCCTAACTGAGTCATTCCGGCGTCGGGGTGTTCTCGAAGCAACGCGACGAGTTCCTTTGCCGCCTCCAGGGCTTCCGCCGCTTCCTCGTCTTCCGCCTCAAGACCTATTCCCAAGAACATCATGGCGGCCATCGCGGTCAAGAAGGTGGCCTCCTCGCGCTTCACAAGTTCCAGCAGTTCGGTGTACACATCGTCTTCCTCGGCAGACAGTGTTTCCGCCGCGCGGGCCTCTGCAAGATTCGTCTCGATCTCCTTCATGGCCTCCACGCGCGCTTTGTCGAACTGCCGCCCGACGAACACCACGCCACCGGCGACCACCAGTCCAGCCACGATGATCAAGACACCGCAGCCAATGCCGCAGCCCCATAGCCAGGGATGCCCAGACTTCGCTTCACGAATCGGTTCTTCAGTCATCGATGCGATCTCCCCGTTCCCCACGGCTCCCGCTACGACTTGGGCAGAAACGCGATACCGGTGAATGACACGATCCCGCCCATCGGGTCGGGCGCGTATCCGTAGTGTAATATCTCGCCGCCGCGCGCTGCGCCGTTGACGGTCTTCAAAGCCGCGTAGATACAGGCCACGCCGCATACTTGGCGCGCGTTGCCGTCCTCCATCACGGAGGCGTAGAAGGCGTCCGGATCGGCGCCGGTCACGTGCGCCAAATCCTCGCGGTCGCGCCGGGCCACGTTTTCGATGATTGCGTCGTCAATCTCGAACGGATCCCCGAACCGCTGTCCCACGTGGGCGAGGTCGGCGCCTGCGATCACGGTTACCCGGCGGTCCTCGCTTGCCGCGGCCGCACGGCAGGCGTCGAGGAACTCAGACACGCCGTCGACGCTGTCCGGGCCCCGTCCGGGCTCCGTCTCCAGGTGACCGCACAGAATGGGGACTATCCGCACGTCCGTACCATAGAGATACGCGAGCATGACGGCCTGGAATCCGATCGAGTGTTCGGTGCGATGGACGATCTCATGCTCGAATGGATCCCACGAACAATGCGAGGCCAACTCGTCCACGATGGCGGTGTCGGTGTCGAGTGTGCCGAAGGGGGTCTCAAAACTCTTCCGTGTCAAGACAAACGGCGCCGTTTGGCCGGTGTGGGCCACGCCGAACACAAATACCGTGTCGGGGCGTCCTTGTTGCGCGAGGCATGCATAGCCGTGTGCGTAGGCAGCGGCCCCGCGCGAGAAGTCGATGTGGGGAACGATCAGGCACGAGAGCGGCCGCTCACCCTCTCCGGCCACCACGGGCACTTCGCCCGGCCCGCCGTCGACGGTGAATAACGCTTCGATGAACGCGCGCAGGTCGGCCGGGTCGGCCGGATATGACTTCCCGGCCAGATGTGCGGGCCGCGTGGGACTTGCGGCGAAAGCCTGCGCGACCTGTTGCCGCACCGCTTCGAACCGCGCCGTTTGCAAGAAACCCGCCTCATCCAGGTATTCGACCACCCCGGTGATGTCTTCCTCACGCACGCGCACGCCGTTGAACTGTTCTTCAAAGTCCCGTTGGACATCGTCGATGCCGTGTGCGCCGTCGAGGCAGGCCGCGATGAAGAAAGCCGGCGGCGAGAGCACCACCTGCGCCTCGACATAGCCCTCTGCGTCGCGAAGGCAGATCAGGTTCTGCCCTTCGTGTTCGATCGATGAGACGTCGACGTTGCGGAGCGCGGGTAAGGTCATAAGTATGGACTATAACGGGAACGAGACCTCGATGACAATGCACCCGGAACGCGGGCTGCCGCGCAGGCCGGGGGTGGATTATGGCGCTCGCGCCACGTTGAATAATGTCCATCAATGCGCGTCTTAACCTCGGAGCCGATGTTACATTAGCGGAGTCCTGTGGTAGAATTGATGGATGGGAGAATCCGAAGTGGTAACGACAGGCATTCTCGCCGAAATTGAGGTGACGCGATATATGCCTAATGGACTGCAAATCCGGCGCGGCTTGGCCGCGTCTCGGAGGGAGCCAATGATATGAGACCTAACCTATTGAGCGTCATGTTGTTAAGTGCGGGAGTACTGGTTCTGGCCGCCGGATGCCAAACGACACCCACACAGCAGGGCGCCGTACTCGGCGGCGCGTTGGGCGCGGGCGCGGGCGCGATCATCGGCAACCAGTCGGGCCACTCGGGCGAGGGCGCATTGATCGGCGCTGCCGCCGGTGGCCTTACAGGCGCATTAGTCGGCGACCAGGTCGATGAAAATCGGCAGAGAAGGGCCGGGCAGAACCAACGTCCCGCCACCAGAGGCCACTACGAGACCCGAATCGTAACCACCACGTCTGGAGAGACTTACGAAGAACGCGTCTGGGTCCCCGACCAATAAGCCGGCGGCTCGCACGAGCCTCCAGACGAAATGGCGCATCGCATGCGGGGTCGTGGTTGCCGTGGCCGCCGTGATGGCTTGGTGGGGTGTCGAAGCCGAAATATTGCGCGAATCCATGCGCTACTTCGTGGCGTATTGGGGGATTTTCGTGCTCTTGCTGGTCCTTATCATCTACTTCGTGGCGCTCGACCTGCGTTTCATCCACCTCCAGTACGTCATCGCACAGCGTGAACTGCTCCGCAGAACCCTTGAAGAGGAGGGCTTCCGGAAGACGCTGCTCGAGGCCCAGCGCAAGAGTGCTGGCGGAGCTGATTCCCAAGGCGAGTAGTGGTATGCGTCAGAGTTGATGGTCAATGTCGTTATGGCTTCCCGTTTTCCCTGTCATTTCGAGCGTAGCGAGAAATCTCACGCCACCCATGTCGCTGCCAGCCCACGCGCAGCAGAAATCCGGTGAGATATCCGGGCTAGAGCAACAGGGACTACGAGATCTCTCCCTTCGGTCGAGATGACAACTCCCCTGATTGTGCGCACCGTCAACGAAGCGAAACTCGGTGTTTCTTCTCACGAACTACAGCCCATGAGGACGACTCATTCCACTGGGTGCGTTTTGAGTCGGCGGAACGTCTATAATCATCCCCGAACACTTCCACACCGCAATCGATAACCGCGAAGGAGCGACCTCGTGAAAATCGGAATCATCTCGGCCTCGCTGCCGATGGACCTCAAACCCGCGCTGGCCAAGGCCAAGGAAATCGGCGCCCACGGGGTGCAACTGTGGGTGGCCCACAATGAACTCGACCCGCGTAACCTGTCGACAAGCGGACGCGATGAACTGGTCAGCTACATGGCCAGCCTGGGGCTCGAACGCTCGGCGCTGTGCGGCGATATCGGAGGATTCGCCGACCCGGCGACGGTCGACGAACGCATCGCGCATACCAAAGAGATGTTCGACCTGTGTGTCGACCTGAAGACGCCGATCCTGACCACCCACATCGGCGTGGTGCCCGAGGATAAGGACTCGCCCGCGTATGGCGCGCTGGTCGATGCCGTTCGTGAAGTCGCCAACTACGCCGCCGAACGCGAATGCTGCTTCGCCACGGAGACGGGGCCCGAATCGGGCGAGAATCTGGCGGGGTTCCTGGCGTTGGTGGATAGCCCCGGCGCGAAGGTCAACTACGACCCGGCCAACCTGTGCATGGCGGGCTTCGACCAAATCGGCGATGTGCGCGCACTCAAGAACTACATCGCCCATACGCACGCCAAGGACGGGATCCGCAACCAGCCGCAAGAAGTCGCGCTGGGCAAGGGCGACGTGGACTTCCCCGCCTACGTGGCCGTCTTGCGCGAGGTGGGCTACAGTGGCTATCTCACCGTCGAACGCGAGTGCGGCGACGACCCGCTGGCCGACATCATCGAAGCGGTCAGCTTCCTGCGCACGCTGGAAGGCGTTGATCAATAGGCCCGAGACTCAATACAATCAAGCGCGCTCACGTGGTCATATGAACGAGGGGACGTCCATGGCACATACGGTGACACGCACGGGATGGGCAACGCGTTTCGGTCTTATCATGGCGATGGCCGGCAACGCCGTCGGCCTTGGCAACTTTCTTCGGTTCCCAGGCAAGATGGGGCCGTATGGCGGGGCTTTCCTGATCCCGTATTTCCTGGCGCTGGTCTTCATGGGCGTCCCGCTGATGTGGATGGAGTGGACCATCGGGCGCCATGGTGGCGGGTTCGGCCACGGCAGCACGCCGGGCATGTTCCACCGGTTGTGGAGCAACCGCATTTCGAAATACCTGGGCATCTTCGGCATTTTGCTCCCGGCGATGGTGGGCATCTACTACATATACATCGAGTCCTGGTCGCTGGGCTACGCGTGGCACACGGTGACGGGCTCGTATTGGGGCAAAGAAACGCAGGCGGAGATGGGCAGCGTGTTCGCCCAATACCTGGGCATCGGCGACGGGGCGATCTCGTTCAACCCGAAATCGTACATCTTCTTCCTGATCGCTTTCTCACTCAACATCGTCATCATGACACTGGCGATCTCGAAAGGCATCGAAGTCGTCGCCAAATACGCCATGCCCGCGTTGTTCGTCCTGGGCGCGGTTCTAGCGGTCCGCGTACTGACGCTGCCGGCGCACGAGGTCACGACGATGGTGAACGGGGCCGAGGCGGTGACGACGTTCTCGGTGAGCGACGGGCTGGCGCAGATGTGGCGTGTCAGCGACTGGTCGGTATTGAAAAAGCCCGACGTGTGGATGGCGGCGACAGGACAGATCTTTTTCACGTTGAGCGTCGGTCTGGGGATGGTGCACACCTACGCCAGCTACCTGAGGCGGCACGACGACCTCACGCTCAGCGGCCTCACCGCCTGCGGCACGAACGAGTTCGTCGAGATCATTCTCGGCGGCACGATTGTCATCCCGGCGGCGGTGGTGTTCTTCGGTGTCAGCGGCATGCAGCGCACCATTGAAGGCGGCACGTTCGCCATCGGTTTCCAGGCCCTGCCGGTGATCTTCCAACAACTCCCCGGCGGGCAGTTCTTCGGCACCGCGTGGTTCGTGCTGCTGTTCCTCGCGGGACTCACGTCGAGCATGGCCATGTTCACCCCCCTGCTGCTGTTCCTCGAAGACGAGTTGTCCATCCCACGGCGCAAGGCGGCGCTAATGATCGGCGTTGCGGTCTTCATGCTCATGCAACCCGTCATCCTCTTCATGCACCACGGCTTGGTCGACGAGTTGGACTACTGGATGGGCGATTTCGGCTTGGTGTTGTTCGCCGCTATCGAGATCACGATCTTCTCGTGGATCTTCGGCATGAAGAAAGGCTGGAAGGAATTGCACGAGGGCGCCGATCTCCAGATTCCCCGCATCTTCTACTACATCATGAAATACGTCACCCCCGTATACGCGATTACCCTCGTGCTCTGGTACGTGCGTTCGGGACTCTGGAACAAGATCATCATGAAGGGCGTCGACGCCGCCGATGTGCCCTACCTGTGGCTCGCGCGCATCATGATCCTCGGCGTGGCCACGTTCCTGATCTGGGGCGTGTGGTACGCCTGGCGCACACATCCCAAGTTCTTCAAGAGCGTCAAGAGCAAGGAGGACGCGGCATGACACTATTCTCATGGGTCTACATGCTCGTCGTCTGGGCCGCCATACTCGCCCTCAACGCGTTCTGCTTCTACCGCATGATCACCGGCAGCGGCAAGCCCAAGGACGGCGGCGCGTAGGCCGACACCGCCGCCGCACGCCATCGCCGAAGAGGAACGGGAAAACCCAGGTTTCCAATAGAGCAACACGCGAATGGCGTGGATCATACGATGCGCGCTGAAGACTGGATGCCACCCCCAAACTGTGTTTGGGGGTGGCGGAGTGCCTTTTCGCACAGCCATTTTGATTGCCTGTGCGGCTTTGTGGGACACTACACCTGCGTTTCAACCCCCCGGAGATTCATCGGTGATTTTTCTGAAGGCAGTGCTGTTGGCAATCGTGGAAGGCATCACGGAGTTCTTGCCGATCAGCAGCACGGGACACCTGATCCTGGTAGACAAATGGGTGTCGTTGAGCGCGGATCGGGACTTCTCGAACGCGTTCATGGTGATGATCCAGTTGCCCGCGATCTTGTCGGTGGTGGTGTATTTCTGGAAAGACCTGTGGCCGTTCTCGGGTGATCGCACGGCGATGCGCGGGAAGTTGATTCTGTGGGCGAAGATCGCGGCGGCGTGCGTGCCGGCCGCTATCCTGGGAACCCTGTTCGACGACGTCATCGAAACCTATCTGCTCAAGCCGCTTCCGGTTGCTGGGGCGCTGGTGGTGGGCGGGGTGGTCCTGATCTTGATAGAACGCGGTAAACGCACGCATCGGTTCGAGACTATCGCCGACATCACCTTTTCGTTGGCCGTGTTCATCGGGATGTTCCAATGCCTGGCGATGATCCCCGGAACATCGCGTTCGGCGGCCACGATCATCGGGGCGATGCTACTGGGCGCGAGCCGGATGGCGGCCGCGGAGTTCTCGTTCTTCCTGGCGATCCCCACGATGTTGGGCGCCACTATGTTCACCACGGCTAAGCATGGCCTCCAGTTCACACCCCAGCAATGGGGTGTGATCGCCTTGGGCTCCGCCGTGTCGTTCGCTGTGGCCTATGCGGTCATCGCGGGCCTGATGAGCTACATCCGCAAGCACGATTTCCAGGCGTTCGGCTACTACCGCATCGCACTGGGGTTGCTCGTGATCGCGTACTTCTGCTGCGCCTAAAGCACGTTTCGGCGAGAGCGTCAGGGACGAAGCGCCGCCTTGCAGAAAAGGGCAGCGAGGATCTGTTGAGAAGATCCATCCACCTCATCGACGCGTGGATCTTCTCAACAGCGCCACAGGAATATCCCGTCGCATCGGCTACGAGGCCATCTGGATGGCGATTCGTTTGGGCTTGGATTTCTCGACCTTTGGCAGGTGCACGGTTAATACGCCCAGCTTCATCTCGGCGTGGATCTTCTCCTGGTCGACGTGTTCGCTGAGGCGGAACTGGCGGAAGTAGTCGGCCGGCGCATACTCACTGTACACTTCCTCGCCCGGCCGACCGCCAGCGGTCTTGGCCGAGATGGTCAACACGCTGTCATCCACCTGGACGTCCACGGCGTCCTTCTCGACGCCGGGCAAGTCGGCCACGACGGCCAGTCCGTCGGCGACTTCGAAAATGTCCACGACCGGCGCCACGGTGCGTTCCTCATCGCGCGTGTCGGCCACGGCCGATTCCTCTCGCTTGGCTACGGTGCGTTCACTCATGACATTCATCCTCCTTACGTTTGGGACGTGTTTTATGGCCAGGGTTAGCTGACGGCAACTTCGATCTGTTTGGGTTTGGCCGCTTCGACCTTCGCGAGCGTGATATGCAGCACGCCGTTGCGGTACTCGGCGGTCACGCTTTCACCGTCTACCTCGACGGGAAGCGTCAGTGTCCGGACGAACTTGCCGGCGCTGCGCTCGTTGCGGTGATAGGCCTCCGGCTTGATCTCGTCGGACAAGGCCTGCTTCTCACCCGCGATGCGCAGGGTGTCACGCACAACAGTCACATCCAGCGTCTCCGGATCGATGCCCGGCGCCAGCGCTTCGACGTAGACGTTGTCTTTGTCTTCGCTGACGTTCAATAGGGGGTAGTGCAAGGGTACGGCGCGGAGGGCCGAGCCTTGCCGCCATGGACGCCCGTAGGTGTCGAAGGCGCGTTCCACCTCCTGGCGAAGGACGTCCAGCTCTCGAAATGGGTTCCACGTTCGGATTGTCATCGTGATCGTCTCCTTTCCATTTATCTGCGCGCCCTTGAATGACGCGTCCACCTATTGTTGTCGTCTGCGCCGAAGCAACCGGCGTGCCGAGATGCCCAAAGGAGCACCGGTTTGGGCGGGTGACGACGGATCCCGTTCTACAGCTATCGGTTACGTCGCTTCAGACCTATCGAGGGTGTTCCGGAGGGTGGGTGCTGTCATGGGGCGGGTGAGATGAAGAACGAAACACACGTGTTTCAAGATGAGACGTGCAATAAGCCGCCATGATCCAATATCGGAAGTTGAAGGAGGAAACGCCGCGACCGTCAAGGCACTAAGATATTGTTATATAGCGTCTTATGACGCGTTGCCCAATTCGGGCATTGCGGGGGACTCTTGGCACGGGCATTGCGTTTAACTCTCAGTACAATTGGAATTGACCACGTCAACCTGAGGGGGCCGTGGTAGGACCATAACTCTGTGAAGGGAGAACTAACAGCCATGAGTAAAGTAATCGGAATCGACTTGGGAACGACGAACTCTTGCGTGGCCGTAATGGAAGGCGGCGAACCCGCCGTGATCACTAACGCGGAAGGCAATCGGACGACGCCATCGGTCGTGGCTTTCACGAAAGACGGTGAACGCCTGGTGGGTACCGCCGCCAAACGGCAGGCGATTACGAACCCCGCGAACACCGTGTTCTCGGTGAAGCGATTCATGGGGCGGCGGCACTCGGAGGTCGCGCAGGAAGAGAAACTGGTACCCTACAAGGTGACGTCGGCATCCAACGGGGATTGCCAGGTGGAAGTAGGCGGCCAGACCTTGCGTCCGCCGGAGATCTCCGCCGCCATCTTGCAGAAGATGAAAGAAACGGCTGAGAGCCATTTGGGCGGGCCGGTCACCCAGGCGGTGATCACCGTGCCGGCCTACTTCAACGACTCACAGCGCCAGGCGACAAAAGACGCAGGACGGATCGCGGGTCTGGAAGTGCTGCGGATCATCAACGAACCGACCGCCGCGGCACTCGCCTATGGCCTCGACAAGAAGACGAACGAAAAGGTGGCGGTATTCGACCTGGGTGGCGGCACGTTCGACATCTCCGTGCTGGCCATCGGCGACGACAGCTTCGAGGTGCTGAGTACGAACGGCGACACGCACTTGGGCGGTGACGATTTCGACCAGCGGATCATCGACTGGCTTGCCGACGAGTTCAAGAAGGAACAGGGCATCGACCTGCGCGGCGATCCGATGGCTGTCCAACGCCTTAAGGAAGGGGCGGAAAAGGCTAAGTGCGAACTGTCGTCCGCGGTACAAACCGACATCAACCTGCCGTTCATCACGGCCGACGCCTCGGGTCCCAAACACCTGACACGCCCGCTGACGCGCGCCAAGCTGGAGCAGTTGTGCGGCGACTTGCTCAGTCGGACCGAAGGTCCGTGCCGGCAGGCGCTGGCGGATGCGGGCATCGCGGCGGGCGACATCGACGAGGTGATCCTCGTAGGCGGCATGAGCCGGATGCCGGCGGTTGGCGCGTTGGTTCAGAAGATCTTCGGCAAGGAACCCCACCGGGGCGTTAACCCGGACGAAGTCGTGGCGGTTGGCGCGGCGATCCAGGCGGGCGTGCTGTCGGGCGACGTGAAAGACGTGTTGCTACTCGACGTGACGCCGCTGTCGCTGGGCATCGAAACGCTGGGTGGTGTGTTCACCAAACTCATCGACCGCAACACGACGATCCCGGTGACGAAGAAGGAGGTCTTCTCGACCGCCGCCGACAACCAGACGGCCGTGACGGTGCACGTGATGCAAGGTGAGCGCGAGTTCGCGCGCGACAACCGGACGCTGGGCCAGTTCAACCTCGATGGTATTCGCCCGGCCCCGCGCGGCTTACCGCAGATTGAGGTGGCCTTCGACATCGACACCAATGGCATCGTTCACGTATCGGCGAAAGATCTGACGACCGGAAAGGAACAGAAGATCCGGATCGAATCGAGCAGCGGGCTCAGCGAGTCCGAGATCGAGCAGATGGTACACGACGCCGAGTCGCACGCGCAGGAAGACGCCGAACGCAAGCGGGCCGTCGAGACCCGCAACAGCGCCGATGCGCTCCTCTACACGACGGAGCGCACGTTGGCCGAGCACGGCGATAAAGTGGGTGCGGCGGACCGGGCGGCAATCGAGCAGGCGCTCGAAAAACTGCGCACCGCGCTGCAAGGCGAGGACATCGCCGCTATCGAGTCGGCCGTGAACGCAGTCAACACGGCCTCGCACCAACTGGCGGAAGCGATGTACGCCAGCGCGACGGCACAGGCTGGTGTGGAGACCCCGCCGACCGCGCAGGCATACGCCTCCGGCGATTCGATGGATGCGGACTTTGAAGTGATAAACGACGGCAAAGACACGGGCCAAGCGGCGTAGACCGCCTGGCCCTTTCCACTGCGCATGAGGTAAGCATAACCGTTCACGCACAGGTGCGATAGCCCAACGGTAGAGTAGGCGGGGCCGTAGCCCCGCCCCTTGTCAAACCGGACATGCGGTTTTCCCGCATCCGGCTTTCCTGTAAGCTCTCGCCGTGGGCATTCACGTGACCTTGGTATCATAGTCGGATTAACCCCATCCGTTGGAAGGCCGCGTAGCTCGTCTGACCTTTGCTCGGTCTCCAGGGCCGCTGGCTGCGGTGCCGAAGGTGTCCGTACAAACGCTGACGCACGTAGTGATTGATGTGCCGAAACGCTTTTCGGGGATAGCCAAGCCGATAGTAGTTGGCCCAACCTTTCAGGTGGCGATTGGTCCGTGCAATAAGGGCGGGCAGCGGGACGTGACTGTGTCGCCTGTCAATCAGTTGACGCAGTTGTTCGCGCTGCCGTGCCAAGGAGTTCTTGGAGACTTCCATGTTCAGATACCGGTGCGAACCGCCGTTGCGGTCGCGG
>JAACEL010000447.1 GCA_011682535.1 Nitrospiraceae bacterium
CACGATCTTGCGGCGGGCCCACATGGTCCCGGTGCTCGATAGCTTCTCGTGCAGTTCGGTTGCGGTCTGGGGCCCGGTCACGGCGGACGGACATCTGCTGCAAACGCGCGACCTCGACTGGTCGCTCGAAGCGCGCGCCCACGACTTCCCGTGTATCGTCGTCTACATTCCGACAACGGGGGTGCCGCACGCGAACATCACCTTCGCGGGCATGGTGGGTTGCCACACGGGCATCAACCTGGCGGGCATCGTACTGGCCGAGATGGGAGATTCGCCCTCCAGCGACGAGCCGTACAACCTCAACGGCGCCCATTTCATGAGCATCATGCGCGAAATTCTCTACGACGCACGCTCTCTCGAAGGGGCGCTGGACGTGCTCAGGAACACGACACGGATCAAGAAGTACCACTACGTGATAGGCGACGGCCGCTACGAGAACCGGGCTGCGAAAGTCAAGGCACATGCCCCCGACGATATCGTGTACTGGTATGACAACGAGTCGGACGACCCCTCCTCGCACAGGTTTCCCGGGGTAGTCTACAACGACGAAGGACGTGGGGCAGGCCTGTTGGTGGCCGCGCAATATGGCTCACACACCCCGGAAACGATGCAGGCGATTGCGAATGCCCTGGCGATTCACGGCTCAAATGTAGTCAACGTCGTCTACGACGCCGAAACCCTCGAGTGCTGGGTGGCGTACGCCAAATACAGTGAGACCGAGAGCCGGAACATGGAAGCGTTCGAGCGCCCGTACCTGTACCTGGACCTCGACAATTATCTCCCGTAACACTGACGCGCACCATTCCGGCGCCATCCCCAAGGGGCATGGCGCCGGTTCCGTTTTCGGGAACATGGGTGGGACAGGATTCCCCGAAGGGAGGGACACACATGTATAAAGCCCCCAGCATCGAATCGGGTGCTGGTGCGGCCGCGAAACTCAAGGATCTTCAAGGCGACGTGTTGGCCGTCACCATGCCGATCCCATGGAAGGTCTTCCAGGCGCAATGTCAGTGGGAGCCTCGGTATGTACACATGGTGGCCGACATGGACCAGGACACCTTGGAATCCCTCGAGGCATCCGCGCCGCCATTCGACGTGGTTGTCGGTCTCGGCGGCGGTTCCTGCTGCGACACGGCCAAGTATCTGGCATGGAAACGCGGTTGTCCGATGGTGCTGGCGCCGTCCATTGTATCCGTGGACGCCCCCCTCACGAACATGATCGCCGTGCGCGTGGACAAATCGGTTACCTACGTTGGCGACATCTTTCCCGAAGAACTGATCGTTGACTACGACCTCATCCGCAAGGCGCCCAAGGAACTGAACCGGGCGGGCGCTGCCGACATTGCGAGTATCCACACGGCCCTGTACGACTGGGCTTTGGCGCGGGACGAGCGGGGCGAAGCCTACGACGCCACCGCCGCCCAGCAAGCGCGCGCGTGCCTCGAAGAGTTGGACCGAAACGCGTCGGACGTGTACGAAGTCAGCCCCAAGGGCATTGACACGATTGTCGATCTCTATCGCCGCGAGGTCGAATTCTGTGCCCATCTGGGCTCCAGCCGCCCCGAGGAAGGCGCCGAACACCTGGTGGCCTACAACATGGAACACCTGACCCGCCGCCACTTCGTCCATGGCGACCTGGTTGCCCTGGGGCTGTTCACCATGTCGCGCCTCCAGGATAACCAATCCGCCTGGATCGCCGGCCTTATGGACCGGATAGGCCTGCGCTACCGCGTCCCAGAGGTGACGGCGCAAGAGGTGGCGGAGTGTCTGATCACTTTGACTGAATTCACGCGTTGGTCCAAGACATTTTACAGCGTAGTCGACTCCACGCCGATCACGGCCGATTTTGTGGACGAAACCGTGGCGGCCCTGTTCAGCTAGAGCGCCCTCGGGCGCCAGAGCCCAGGCCATCCCCAGGTTTTGGGCCCGCAATGGGATTGACTTTGGCAGCGGGGGTTGTCTAGAATAGAAGTGGTTGAGGCGGCATGGCCAAATGGTAAGGCAAAGGTTTGCAAAACCTTGTATTTCCGGTTCGATTCCGGATGCCGCCTCCATTCTTCTTCTCTAGGGTTACCACGGGGGCCGTTGGGTGGCTTCTCGTTTTTGTGTTTGGCCTGAGGGCGAGTGGTGGAATGGCATACACGGCGGACTTAAAATCCGCCGCCCTGCGGGGCTTGAGGGTTCGAGTCCCTCCTCGCCTACTACCATCGGCGATTCCAGGTTCCTAAACCACAGCGCAGACGAGCGAGGCAGAACGTGGCCAAGATCTTCATCGTTGAAGACGATCAGCGGACGGCCCTGTTGATTCGAGACAACTTGCAGGCCATCGGGCACACGTGTGTCACGCTCACCAGCAGCGCGCACGCCATCGAGGCCGCACGGGCCGAGAACGTCGATCTTGCCATCCTAGACGTGATGATGCCGGGTGGGCAGTGCGGTTTCGAGCTTTGCCGCCGCCTGCGGGCGGATTCCCAACTCTACGCGCTGCCCATATTGCTCCTGTCGGCGATGACGGGCGACGAAGAGATCATGCACGGTCTGGCACAAGGCGCCGACGACTACATGAAGAAGCCCTTCGCCGTGCAGAACCTGCTGCAGCGGGTCGCCGCATTGCTCCGGGCCAACGCAGACGCGGACGCCCCCGACGAAATCACGTCGCTGTTGAACGCCAACACCACCAAGCGCGAGGTGCAGAAGCGCGTCAGCCGGCAGGACGTATTCGCTTTGGCCTGCGCCGAACTGGTTTACCTGCGTGAGTTCGCCTACAAGTGCGGCGCGGACGCGCGCCTGAAGGCCATCCGCCATTTGGCGCGCGCGCTCAGCCGCTGTGGCAAGGACATTGAGGACGACACATTCGCGGTCGGCCACATGGGTGGCGGCCATTTCATCACTATCGTCTCCCCCGCGCAGATTGACCGTTACTGCAAGCATGTGGCTCGCTCGTGGAAGGCCCATCTGCCCGCGCTCTACGAGAGCCTGGGACTGACCCGGAAGTATGAGGAAGCCGTGACGGGCAAGGTAACGGGTGAAGCCATCCCCCTGCTCGAGCCTTTGATCTGTGTCACAACCCGCCATCCCCACGATGCGATGAGTTCACAGGAAATGTTCGACGTGCTTATCAAGATCCGAAGCAACGCCTTGGCCACGGGCGGCGCTGGCATCCATGTGGACCGTCGAAGCTGACGGAAATCCGGCATGCATGCCACGTCCTATGGGCGGGGAAAGCCTTAGGGCTCGTCACAAGAATTTGTGCATGTGGGTTGTCGATAAGTGCTCATAACCAACGTGAATATAATGAGATAACGAGGTTGAGTACTCACGGAGAAACCCAAGTGCCAATGACGTGTTTTCTTCTTGACGGGATAACAGGATGCACACGATTGCTTCGGCGTAGAACGGCCGGTTGAGAATCCCTGGATTCAAGGACCGAGTACAACAGCGTACAAGGGTGGGTGGAGCGAAACGGAACCCACCGGGCTTCTTGACACAGGCTTTGGGCCCTCACGAGCACACCATACACCAGTTCTTCTTTGCGCCTTTGCGCGAGACCCAGAAGGCCGAGGAAAGCACAGAAGCGTTCGCATTCAAAGGATTGACGCGATGCAATTTCAGATGGACTGGATTTCAAGAATCTTCTGCATCCTGTTATCCTGTCGGAAAAGGACATAGGTTGCACAGATTCTTGTGAGGAGCCAACAATTTATTCACCGTACCGGACAGCCCGATTCAGGCTCCCAGCGTCTTTCGGCACACTTCGTTGAGCACTTTCCCGTCCGCCAGATCGCCCAGTTCTTTCTTCATCATCCCCGTCAGTTTCCCGGGATGGGTCACATCGGGATGCTCCGCGAGAAAGGCCCGGACTTTCTCCTCGATGACCTCGGCCGAAAACTGCTGGGGGAGGAACTCCTCGATAATGGCGATCTCGCCCTCGGTGTCGGCGGCTTCCTGCTCCTTGCCGTATTCGCGGAAGACCTCGATACTCTGCCTGCGCTTCTTGACCTCGGCCCGGAGCACGGCGGTAGCGGACTCGTCGCTCAATTCGCCGGCCGATTCCTTTTCCTTGAGCAGCAGGGCGCCCTTGGCCATGCGCAGGCACTCGAGGCGTGTCTTGTCCCTGCTTTTCATGGCCGCCTTCATCTCCTCCTGAATACACTCTTTGATGCTCATTGCAGTCTCCTTTGACCGTAGGCATCAATCTATCGTGCCGGACAAGGCGAATGCAATCTGGGGAAGAGACATTTTACTTGGCACAACGGGTTCGCGTGTGCCACACTAGGCTCACGACCAACGGACTTGCGGAGGGGCATTTATGCGGCTGGTACACACGGCCGATCTCCATCTCGATGCGTGCTTTGCTTCCACCCGATTGCCGGCGCAGCAGGCCAATCGGCGTAGGCAAAGCCTGCGCGACACATTGGCGCAAATCGTGCAACGGGCGGGCGAATGGCCTGCCGACGCCTTGCTTATCGCCGGGGATTTGTTCGACCAGGAGCGCCTGAGCCGCGACACGGTGGCCTTTCTCAAGAGCACGTTCGGTGGTATCGCGCCGGTGCCTGTCGTTATCGCCCCCGGCAACCACGACCCCTTCGTGGCAGAGTCCCCGTATACAACTGAGGAGTGGCCAGACAACGTGCTCATCTTCTCGAAACCCGAATGGGAGTCACGTATCCTTGCCGACGGACAGTTGGTGGTCCACGGGTTTGCGTTCGACGGATACGAACTGTCCACAAACCCCTTCGGCTCGCTGCGCATCCCCGAGGACGACGCCGTGCACGTGGCCGTTGGGCACGGCACGGAACGCGCCCATCAGCCGCCGGACGGAAAGACTTACGCGCCGTTCGACGCGGCCGACGCCGCTCCTCCAGGTCTCGCCTATCTCGCTTTGGGGCATTTTCACTCAGTAACCGAAGTCGCCGGCCCGTTCCAGACGCGCATGTTCTACTCGGGTGCGCCCGAGAGCCAGGATTTCGGTCAGAAGGGCGTGGCCCACTACCTGGAGGTCGAGATCGAGGAGGGACGGGTCGAGGTGAAAAGCGTTCCCTCCTCCCGGGTCGTGTACGACGCCTACATCGTGGATTGTGGCGAAATGGAATCGGCGCAAGCGCTCACCGATGAGCTGCGCACACGGGCCGCGCAGCAGCCGGTCCCGCAGATCGCCCGGTTGACGTTGCGGGGCGCGTGCCCCCCGTCGTTCCTGAGCGAGATCCCGGCCGTGCTCGATGCCGTGGCGCCCGAGTTCGAGTACCTGGACCTGGTGAATGAGACGACGCCACTGGAAGACTACGAGGAACTGGCACGCGAAACCACGAGCTTGGGCGCGTTCGTGAAATGTCTTAACGAGAGAATCGCTGACGCGCCCGACGCGGGCCGGCGCGGGCTGCTGGTCCGCGCGCGCGAGATCGGGGTGGCGGCCTACCGGGAGCAGAGCGTGAGCATACGCGGCATCGACGCGGAAGGCGGCGGTTCGTGAGGATTTGCAGCGTAAAGATAGATGGTTACGGACGGTTCTCGGATCGGGCGCTCGAATTCGCGCCGGGCCTGCAGGTCGTGGTCGGTCCCAATGAACAGGGCAAGTCCACGTTGCGCAGTTTCATCGGCGACATGCTGTACGGCCAGAAGCGAAGCACCACCCAGCGCCTGTATGAGTTGTCAAACCAACTTCGCGCGCCATGGACCGGCGACAGTACGTATGGTGGGCGGCTCGTGTATCAACTCGACAGCGGGCGCGAAATTGAAGTGTCGCGCGTATTCGACAAGGCGAACGAGAGCATCCAGGTGTTCGATCTTACCAATGCCTGCGAAATCACGAACGACTTCGAGCGCCTGCGCAATCGCGAACCGGTCTTCGCGCAGACTCACTTGGGCATATCCAAGGAAGTGTTCCTGAACACCGCCACGTTGAACCACGTGTCGTTGGAAGATCTGGGCGGCTCCGACGCCCTCGACCACATCCGCGAGAAGCTGTTGTCCCTGGCGGATTCGGGCGACGAGCACACGTCCGCCGACGGCGCCATCAAGTGGTTAGAGACGCGCATCGGCGCGATCGGCCCGCCCAACGCCCGCACGCGCCCGCTGCCCGCTGCGCGTGCCCAACTGAACGCCCTCGACCGCGAGCGCGAGGGCGCACGCGAATTGCGCCGGGAACTCTCCGATATTGAAGAACACCGCCAGGAGATCCTTCGGGAGGCAGCGGAGTCCCGCGAACGGTTGGACGCGCTGGAAGCCGACCTGGAGACGTTGCGCCGCGCCGAACGCACGGAGCGCCTGGCTAGAGTCGAGGAGTTGACTGCACGGCTCGGCGAACTCACGGCGCGCTGCTCGGAGTTGTGCGACGCGGAAGGCTTTCCCCTCGACCAGCGCCACGAGTTCCAGCGCACGGAGATGCAGTGCAATGCCGCGCGCGATCAGTTGGAACGCGTGCAGAAGGAACGCGAGCAACGCCGTGAGACCGTTGCCTCGGAACTGGAAGCGTTGGGTGAAGGTCTTGCGCCCGAGGACTCGGAGATTCCCGAGGAGTACGATCGCGAACTGACCACCATCGCTGAAACCGTGCGTACCCTTAACATCCGGCTGGAGGAATCGCGGACGGCTCGTCAGGCGGCTCAGAACCGTTTGTCTACCGCAGAAGCCGAATTGGCCGAGCTGCCGGATTTCAGCCGACTGCCGCGGGAGCCTGGCTCGCTGATGACGCAACTGGCGAGTTCGTTCCACGTGGCCCGTAACGCACGCGACCAAGAGCAGGCGAAGCTGGAGCAGATGACGGAGCGCTTGAGCGGGCAGCGCGGCGCCATAGCCGAGCCTGAAGCTTTGTTCGCCGACTGTCCCGATTTCGAGGCGGTGGCGCGTGACTACGAAGTAAAGATCCGCCTGCGTGATAAAGAGATCGAGGATCTTGACGGCGCACTCGACGGCTTGGAGGCGCGCGTCCAGGAGCACAGCGCGCGCATTCCGGGGTTTGTGGCGATGTCGGTCGTTGCAGCCGTGTTGCTGGCTGCGCTGCTGGCGGTCGCGCTGGCGTCGAAGATCACGGGCATCTACATCCCGCTGGTTCTCACCGGGCTGGCCTTCTTCTACTTTCTGGCGAAGATGCTGCTTGAGCGGAGGAACACGGCCAAGGCCCAACTGGAGTTGGAGCAGGCGGAGACGAAGATCGTTGAACTGCGTTCCACCGAAGACGAGGAGTGCACGCGGGTCGAGGACATGATAGTGCGGGCGCATTGTGAAACGGTGCGCGAGCTTGAAGCCTTGTACGATGGTTACCGCAAAGATCGTCTTGAACTGGACGCGCTCGAGGAAGCCCACGAGGAGCAGCAGGCCAAGGCCCTGGCCGCCCAGCGGCACGTAGCCAGCCTGCTCGAAAGCTATCGCGAGCGTTTCTGCGACGTGGGCGAAGACCTGCGTTCGGAGTCGGACGTCGACGGTGCGGCCCGGCGTGCGGCGGCGCGGTATCAATCGTATCGCGACGCGAAACGGCGGGTAGCGGAGAATCGCGAGTTGGTCGAGCGTCATGAATCGGACGCGTTGGCGATCGAGTCTG
>JAACEL010000448.1 GCA_011682535.1 Nitrospiraceae bacterium
CCGGAGCCTTCAGTCCAAAGCATCAAGCAGTGCGAAATTGTAATTGCATTTATTCGCCCCTCGCCCTAAAATGGCGGCACTCGGTTTCGAGACCGGCTGCCGCATTGGCGGGGCACGGTAGAACCGGCAAGGAGGAATGAGACGTGTTTGAACTGTTTGGCACACCGCTTTACAGCCGCAACCTGCGGAGCCGGTCGATTTCGGCCGAGAACCCTCGCGGAGAGGCGGGTCAGGGCGGAAAAGCCCTGAGCGGACGGAAAGGGGAGCCCTGCCTGTTCAACCTGGCGAAGGGGCAGACGTACACGTTCGCCGACATTTCCGGCCCAGGCGCCATCCGCCACCTGTGGTTGACCATCGAGAAGCGCGCGCCGTCCATGTTGCGCAACCTCGTCTTGCGCTTCTATTGGGACGGCCAGGAGGCGCCGTCCGTCGAGGCGCCGCTCGGCGATTTTTTTGGCATTGCCCACGGCGCCACCGCCCATTTCGAGTCAGCCTACCTGACGAACGCTGAGGGACGCGCCTTCAACAGCTATTTCGTGATGCCGTTCGCGGCCCGCGCCACGCTGACCATCTCCAACGAAAGCAACGAGGACGCAGGCATGTTCTTCTACGAAGTGGACTATACGCTGGGGGACGATGTGGCGGTGGACACGCCCCGTTTTCACGCCCAATTCCGGCGCGTGCCACAGACAACCATGTACGAAGACTACGTCATACTCGACGGCGTGGAGGGCCAAGGCCGTTTCCTCGGCGCGAACATCGGGCTGGTCGACCAATACGCGGACTGCAAATGTTGGTGGGGCGAAGGTGAAGTGAAGATCTACCTGGACGACGACGAGGAATTCCCAACGCTCTGCGGGACAGGCTCGGAGGACTACGCGGGCGCGGCTTGGGGCATCGGACCGTTTGCGGCGCGTGAGTTCGGCGCGCCATTCATCAAGGGCAAGCACATCTCGTTCTACCGCTTCCACGGGCACGACCCGGTCTATTTTGCCAAGGCCGTCAAAGTCACCATCCAGCAGATCGGCAACGATGGGAGCGTGTCTCCGCTTGAACTGGGCGACCGTCCTGCGATGGACCGCTTCATCGAGGCGGGGCAGTACGAAAAAAACAGTCCCGGCGGCAACTTCGAGCGCGTGGACGACATGTGTTCGACGGCGTACTGGTATCAGACGCTCCCGACAAAACCGTTCCTCAATCTTCCCGGCCGGGCGATTCGTTCGCTGGATCTAGTTTCCGGGGACGACGAAGATCTGGGCGCGGCCGCGGGCCCGCAGAGTGCGTCGGATTGAGAACAGGAGAAGGGACATGAATTCACCTGAGATGTGCCGGCGCGCCATCGAAGTCAGGAGTCCCGGCCGGGTGCTTCGAAACGGCACTGCGCTCCGCAAGCCTCATTCTGGGACGAAGCGGACAAGAAGCGCAATCGCTGCAAGGGGAGGCAGCAAGATCAGAAGTTGGAGGATGGTCATCGCGGACACGTAGGCATGGGGGCTGTTGGCCTCAATACCATACAGGGCTATTGGGAGCGTCTCGCCACCAGGAGGATACAGCAGGATCGTAGCGCCAATTTCACCGGCCGCCAGAACGAACGTAACCGCCAGCGAAGCCAGTACGGCCACACGCGTCAACGGAACGACCACGTGCCACAGGATACCCAGTGGGCCTGCCCCGTCGAGCGCAGGGGCCTCGACGAGTTCGTCCGGAATGTGCGCCACGGCGGTTGCGACAATCCGATAACCGACGATGAGGTAGCGCACGACCAGCGCAGCGATGACCAGGGCCGCAGGGGTCACCCACCGAGACACACCCGGCTGGTCGTAAAGGGCCAGCAGGGCCAAGGCCAGTATGGTTCCGGGGACAGCGAACCCGGCAATGAGGAGCCAATCCGTCCACGCCGCGCGTCTTATCTTGGCGTTTCGGTTGATCCATGCAAGAGCAAACGCGAACACGGTAATAAGCGCGGAAGCGGGCGCCGCGTATCGTAACGTGTTGATGGCCGGTCGCCGGGCCAAGATCCACATACTAGTCATCGCCTCGGCGTTCCACCCGTCCGCCAAGACGGAGCCAAACGGGATCGCGAGTATGACGCAGGCTGCGGTGGCAAATGTGGCCCGATTGACCCACGCCTGGCCCCTGGTGGCGCGCATCGGGGGCTGGACGTCATGGGCCTCCGCCTGAAAGAGTCCGCCGATGGTGAAGCGGCGTTCCGACAGCACGACAAGCGCGCCCACAAGAACGAGCGGAAGAGTGAGAAGCGTGGCGGACGTTACGTCGTTGAAGGCGCCGAGTCGCGTGAACACCTCGAAATTGAACACGCGCACCTTGAGAATGGTTGGCACGCCCAGTTCGGCGCTGGCGAGCAGGAAGGTGATCATGGCGGATGATGCCAGGGCAAAACGAAGGAAGGGCCAACGCGCCACCCGGAACGTCTGCCAAGGATTGGCCCCGAAGACCCGGGCGGCTTCGCTGAGCGAAGGTGACGCAAGTGCGAGCGATTTTTCGCAGAAAAGCATGGTGATGGGGAAATAGGCCAGGGCGAGAATGACCGCTGCCCCGCAGAACGAGTAGACGCTCTCGGACACGGTGGAGGGAGAAACGCCCAGAAAAGCCGCCAGTGAGAGCGATACGAACCCGCGGGGCCGAAGGAGGGTTGTCCATGCGATGGCGTGGAAGTACGGGGGAATCGCCAGCGGTAGAATCAATAGCGTGCGAGCGGCGGTCTTGCCGTACCACGACGTCGCGCCCAGGCAATAGCCGGTGACTGCGCCCAACAAGGATGCCAACGCCGTGGCCGACAGCGAGAGAGCGACGGTGCGGCCGAGCATGGCCCACAGACGTGCGTCGTTCAGCGTGGCCGATACCGGCGCATCGCGTACTGCCCTCACTACCATCCACGCCAGCGGCCCTGCGCCAAAGGCGGCAATTGCGATGAGCAGCGCCCCCAAAATCAACGTACCAGTTGCGGGCTGACGGCGTGCCGGCGGGTTCACTCTTGATTCACCCATTTGTCGAGGCGAGGCATGATGCGTTGCAGAACCTCAGCGCAGGTAGCGTAGTCCACCTGCATAGGCACGATGCCGCCCAATGAGACTACATTGTCCGGGACGGCCACGGCCGGGTCCAGCGGTGCCTGGGCGCAGGAGGCGGCAAGCATGGCCTGCACCTCGGGGGAAAGGAGGAAATCGAAGACCTTCTTGGCGCCGTCGGGATTGGGACCGCCCTGAATCAACGAAACGGTATTGGGGATAACCAGGTTTCCAAGCGGTGGCGCGGATTCGCCGGTCTGGTCCAGTAATATGGCGCGCACGGGCTGGCCATCGGCCATCGCCTCGGCGGCGTCATCCGAGTCCGCCAACCCCATCGCCACCGAACCCGAGACGACCTGCCGCTTCACCTCTCCATTGCTCGAAACGAGGCGCACATCGTTCGATCGCAAATCATCGAGCCATTGGAAGGCCTTGTCCTCGCCCAATACCTGGACAAGCGCGGCCACGTGGAACGATGTCGTGCCAAACAAAGGATTGGCCATGGCGACCTGTCCTTTCCACTTGGCCTGTGTCAGGTCGAAAATGCTCTTTGGCGCTTCGCCCAGAGAAACGCGTTCTGTGTTGACTAAGAGAACCCGGGTTCGCGCCGAGAATCCGACCCAATGCCGCTCGGGATCTTTGAATGCGTCTGAGATGGGGCGTGCCTTAGGCGAGTCGTAGGCGGCCGTAATCCCCTCAGCCTTCAATAGGGCGGCGCGGGCCGGATCGCCGCTCCAGAAGAGATCCCCGTCGGGGTTGTTTTTCTTCGCAATCAGACGGTTCACCAGTCCAGTGCTCTTTGTTTCCTCCGTGTCGTAGACGCCGACAACTTCCAGGCCCAGGACTTCCTGTGCCCGCTGCAACACCGGTTCGGAGAAGATCCGGTCTACGCTCGTATAGACGACGACGCGCTGCGCGCTCGCCGACGGCCCACCGGCGTCGCAACTCACCAAACCAATCAGAAAGATGACCGCAAGGCAACGTGTGCAATGGATTCTCATCACAGGCGACTTCCCTATAAGTACCAGACATTCTTCCAGGAGACACTCGCCGTTCAACGAAGTGTTCCGTTTGTAAATCCAACGGCATTGTCGAGAACTCCCTTCCGCCCAGGGAATTATACATGGGGACGGCGTCTCCGCCACCCCCATGCGTCGT
>JAACEL010000097.1 GCA_011682535.1 Nitrospiraceae bacterium
AGATCGCGGATCCGTGGGTCGAGGCCCGCGGGAACCGCGGTGAAACGCGCCCGCAGCGCGTCTGGAAGCGTTTCCTTCAACGTGGTGGCGTTTGACGGCACGAACACCTCGTAACCGGTCCGCTCGTCTCCGCCGGTCACCTTGAGGTTTCGATCGTCGTCCAGCGTGGCCGTGCCCGTGCCAAGGGCGACGGCCCCGGCCTCGAGTGGCGCGAACAGCGAGCCGTTCGTGCGAATCCGCGGGTGGATGCTCAACGTTTGCCATGCCGGAGACGTGCGCTGGTCCAGACGGAACAGTTTGCGGCCCTTGGCGACTTCCGGCAAGCCGGGCCCCGCCGCAACCGTACGCAGTCCCCGCTCCGGACACTCCACCCTCCAGGTCGCGTCCGGGTCCGCGTACGTGTCGAAGGCACGCCCGCGCAGATAGCCCGGAGCTTTTTCCGAGTACACGCGCAAGGCGGGCCCGGCGCCGGCTTGATGCTTGAGTTGGACCATGCTGCCCAGGTGCGCGTTGCCGCTGAAGCCCAACACCGGCACCCGCATGATGCCCATCGCGAGACCGCTGACGTAGCTGTCGAATCTGCGGCCGTAGGTGTCGAGGAACATGCCCGCCGCGGAAGCAGCCAGGAGCGCCATGGCCAGGATGGCCGCGGTTAACAGATGCCGTCTCACAGGCCGGCCCAACTGGCGACCCCGGCCCGCCTGAAAGTACAACGCCAAGAGCACGACGAAGGCTAGCGCCGCGGTTTGATACACGTAGCCGCCTCGTCCCACCATGTCGCCTGAATACGCCATGACCACGCTACCCAGCATCGGGAACGTCAGGGGGAGCCTGCCGCCGTCTCCACGCACGAAGAACGAGGCCAACTGGAGAGTGAGGAAGCACTGGGCGATGGGGTAGCCCAGACTGCCCAGGAAAAGCACGTGGGGGATGTCCTGGTTGACGAGGAAGAGGCGCCATTCGAGGAGCACGGCGAGGGCAATCAGGAGCACGCCAATGGCGCGCATATTGCGCGTGAGCGCGATCTGAACCCGCCCCCAGACGCCTAAGACCGCAATGGCTGCCGCGACCGCCGGAAACACAAGCCGGTCGAACATGTGGGCGACCAGCGCGGCTTGCAACAGGACCATCGCCAATCCGAGTATGCGGTGCCCCCTCATAGGACTTCGATCCCTCCTTTGGCGATGTCCGAGGGCGCATACTGCGAGATGGCGCCGGCCCAGTCGTGGTGCGTATAGGGCAGCGTCGTCGGGCCGTCGCGCACGATGAGCACCTTTACGCTGCAGCCCTGTTCGGCCGCCGCCCTCACCAGGCGCTCATGGTCCGCGTCCCAGTCGAGCAGCACGCAGATCACCGTGGAGATGTTGCCCAATTCCTCCGCCAGCGCAGGGGTGATCGTTTCGAACGGACTCTTGCGGCACACGTCGACGCACGCGAGGATCTCCAGGACGTTTTCGAACAGGGCCGTGTGCCGGCCGGCACGGAACACGTACAGTTCGGGCCCAGCCGCGAAGAGGTCGATGATGTATTCACCGCGGGCGAGTACATCGGCCACCGACGCCGACAGGCTCACGGCGGCTTCCATGTTCTCGAAGCCCCTCGGCGGCGGCGGTTCCGACCCCGGCACAAAGGTGTCCAATACGAGCGCGATGCGGCAGTAGTATTCCTCCTGATACTCCTTGATGACCGGTGAACCCAGCCGTGCCCAGGAACGGTGGTCGATCTGGCGGGTCGGGTCGCCGGGACGATACTCGCGGTTGCCGATGTACTCCGCCGATTCGCCCACGTTCGACGACAGCGCAATCCCGCCGGGCTGATAGCGTGCGCTGACGGGCACGTCGATCTCTCCCACGGGGTGGAAATGGGGATAGACGAGGATGGAGTCCCCGTCTGTCGCGGTCGTTCGTTTGTGGTTCTTCGTCGTGTTTCGAAAGAGGCCCAGAGGATAGGTCGAGAACGCGCGAACCCCCGGCAACGGGTAAATGCCGCGCCGCTTGGGCTCGATGGTGATGGACACATGCGACGTCGCGCCGGAGTCGAGTTGGTCGAGTGCCGATGCCGGGCTCGACGCAGTGAGTGACGGCGGCAACCCGAATACGCCCGCCGACAGGTCGTAGGCAGTCCGTTTGCCATGATTCGTGAGCGCGAAGGCGCCCGTCACCGGTTGGCCTGCGATGCCTTTGCCAGGGAAACGGCCCTCGATATGCACTGGCTTGCGGAACAGCCACCCTGCGCAGAACGCCACGAAGATGAGGCCCGACAGCCCGCTGAGCAGATGGTAGGCGGGGATATCGAGCGAGGCCATGGCCACCCCGGACGCAATCAGCGCACAACCGCACGCCAGCTTTCCCTCCGTCGTCAGCTTGTAGATCCAGAGGAAGCGCAGTAGTGCGAAGAGGCGGGCCGACAGACGGGATCTCATATTCAGAGTCATCTCATAGCCTCCACGTGGCGCGCGCGGCAAGCGATGTTTTGTCAGGCACTACGGGCGCGCCACAATACGTCCCCGCTGTGCGGGGCCCCGACGTTCGGGCTCATGTTGGCACCTTTACCTCGTCCAGGATTTGGGCGATCACATCGGCCTTGGCCATGCCGCCATACTTCGATTCCGACGTCAGCATCACGCGGTGGGCCAACACGTGCGGCACCATGCGCTTGACGTCGTCCGGCATCACGAAATCGCGGCCGGACGAGAACGCGGCCGCCTGCGACGCCCGAAACAGCATCAGCGAACCGCGCGGACTCACGCCCAGCTTCAGGCGATGATCATGGCGGGTTTGCCCGACGATTTCGACGATGTAGCGCGACACGCTTTCGTCTACGCGTGTCGTGCGGACCAACCGTTGCATTTCAACCACTTCGTCCGCCGTCACCACCGGCTCCACGCTGTCGACCGGGTGTTGCTCGCGCTGTGTGTGCAGGATGTTGACCTCCGTGTCGGGATCCGGATAGCCCAGCGCCAATAGCACCAGGAAGCGGTCCAACTGTGCCTCGGGAAGCGGGTAGGTGCCGTGGAACTCGATCGGATTCTCCGTGGCAATCACGAGGAACGGGGCATCAAGGACGCGCCGCGTGCCTTCGATGGTAACCTGCTGTTCGCTCATCGCTTCGAGAAGGGCCGACTGCGTACGCGGCGACGCCCGGTTGATTTCGTCGCCCAGCAGCACGTTGCAGAAGATCGGCCCAGGACGGAACGTGAAGCCACCGTCCACCGGATTGTAGATCGACGAGCCGAGGATGTCGCCCGGCAGGAGATCGGGTGTGAACTGGATACGGTTGAACGCCGCGTCGATGGACTTCGCGAGCGCCTTGGCCAGCGTCGTCTTGCCGACTCCGGGCACGTCTTCCATCAGCACCGACCCCCCCGCGATCAGCGCGATGGTGAGGATCTCGATCCCCTCACGCTTGCCTTCGATCACGCGCGCCAGATTGTCATTGAGTTGCCCGAGTTTACGGTGATAGTCAACGAACGCCGTGTCGTCCATCGAAGTCCTCCTGCGTGCCAGCCCGAATCAGACCATGCGAGGAGAGCAGAGTAGCACTATCAGGCGGATGCGGCAAAGCGCGTGGTTGGACCTGTGCGCACTGAGAGGCGGGCGCGTGGTATCCGTCCAGGAGTCCTGTATACTGAAGGCTGGCTCACAAGAGAAGAGGACCGGCTATGTTCACTCGAAGATGGACTGTTGTGCTGGCAGTCTTGGTGTCGTTGACCGTCGTATTTGCAGCGAATGCTCAAACCTACGCCGAGCGCCTGGGTTGGGGGGCTCTTGACCGCGTCGTCATCTTCCACGTCGATGACGTCGGCATGTGTCACGGTGCCAACATGGGCGCCATCGAAGCCATGACGGACGGCGTCGCCACTTCCGCCAGCGTGATGTTTCCATGTTCCTGGGTCAGCGGTCTGGCGGTGGAGCTGGAAAGTCACCCTGGCCTCGACGTGGGTATCCATCTCACCCTTACGTCGGAGTGGCTGCGCTACCGCTGGGGACCGCTCGCCGGGAAGAATCAGGTGCCCAACCTGGTCGACCCCCACGGCTGCCTGTGGCCAACCGTGGAAGAAGTGATCACCCATGCGAACGCGATCGACGTTGAGAAGGAGGTCCGCGCACAGATCGAACGCTGCCTCGCCGTGGGCATTACCCCCACGCACCTCGATTCTCACATGGGCACCCTGTTTGCCACGTCCGATTTCCGCCAGGTCTTCCTCGATGTTGGCGTCGAACTGGGTATCCCGATTCTTGCGCCCGGAGGCCACCTGCAGCACGTCTTGGTTGAAAACGGCCACTTGGCCGACGCCGCAATTGAGCTTTCACAGCAGGCCTGGGACGCCGGACTACCCGCCATCGACGACCTCTGCACCGGCCTGTCCTCATCGGACCCCGCCGTCACGAAGGCCAACGTCATCAACTTCCTCGACACTATGTTGCCGGGTATCACCGAGGTCATTCTGCACTGCACGCGGCCGTCGGGCAACTTCCCGAACATCTCCGCGTCGGGTGCGTCCCGTCTCGCCGATACGCTGGCGATGATCGATCCGGACGTGCGCCAGTTCATCGAGGACGAAGGGATCATCCTCACCACATGGCGGGAGTTGAAGGAACGCCGCGACGCCGTCACGAAGGCCCAAAGCATGTCCACCCTGACAGTGCCCGAAGTCGTGTCTGCACCAGCGGAGAAGTAGGCCGCGGCTACCGCACCTCAAGCCGCATACTCACGCGAAAATCATCCCAGCCTGCGATGTCCGTGGGCTGATTCAAGGGAACCCTCTCGCTCTGGGAGATACGGGCCATGCTGCCTTTCTTCACCGCGTTGTGTCTGAGTGCCGCGAGTCCCGCCTGGGATGCCGATTTTGCCAAGCAACCCAGCCTCACACGTCCCGCGCTCGAGGTGTGCTACACCGGCCCTGGCCGCGAAGCCTTCGAGGTAATCGCGGAGGACTACCACGTGGTTGGCCAGCTTCGAAGGCCCCACCACTTGGTGGCCGCGGACGGGCAGGCGCTGTGGTTGTCACTCTCGGTCGTCGGGGCAGACGGGAACCATTACCGAACGGATTTCACGGAAGAGGCTTCCCGCATCAACCTGTATCGGCGCGGGCCGTACTTCTGCGAAGTGCACTGGCTCGACGTGCAAGTCGCCGACAGCGCCGGCAACCTGGCCCCGCTCAAGGGCGACCTGGCCCTCTACTGTTACCCCGAGAAAATGCTGGCGTCGATTACCTGGCATGCCACCGCCGATTTCGAGGCGACGGCCGTGCGTATCGAGGGGCTGGCCGCGGCGGAGTTCACCCCCGGGCCCTTCGCCAAAGACACCCACCAGCAGTTCGCTTTCCCCGTGTTCGGCGAAGAGGCCCCGTTGCCCGAGGAGGCCCTGAAGACCATCGACGCGCACCGCCCCCTGCACTACGACACCGTGCGTGGCTGCTACACCATCGGTTCGCGCAACCCCGGCGGCTTCGACGCGCATTTCTATAACCACCCCGACTACCGTGAGCAGGTCAAATTCTCGGTGCGCAACACCGGCAGCCGCCCGCGCAAGATCTATGTCTGCCATGAGACGTCCGACGGCGCGCCCGGCCTGGTCGAAGGCGGCGTTGTGCTCGACGCGGATGGACACATGCTTCCCCTGACCGTGCAGGTGTCGAAGAACTTCGCGGGTGAAAAAGAGGAGGCGTTCTACAACCCCACCGACATCCCCTTCAGCGAAAACTTCTTCCCACTCTACCTCGAACCCGATGAATCACACACGCTGACCGCCCTGCACCTGTACCAGAATTGGGGCCGCCACATGACCAAACACTTCTCGTCGCTGGGCGCGTGGATGGACTACTTCCACAGTTCGACCGGCATTACCGAGACCACCTGCTACGTGCCGTTCAAGTTCGGCGGACTCAGCGGCGTGACCATCGCCGATTTCCGTGCCATGAGCCAGAAGACTTTCTGGGCCGGCCAAGCGCAACACGATAATGTGGCCGGGCACAACTTTCTTATGTACAACGACGGCGAGGCGTGGCGCTACTCCACCTACCGCGGCACGACCTACGACAGCACCGGCCCCAACTGGATGGACATCGGCCTTCACTACCTCACGTCCGACGGCAAAATGCGCGGCAGCGTCCGTACCTTCGAGTTTCCCCAGGCCGACGAGTTGCGCAACTTCATTCACGTGAAATATGAAGCGCTCGAAGACGTATACGTGCCCAACGCGCGCGCCGAGTTCCGCCTGCTGAACGTGTCGTGGCGGGTGCAGCAGCTCAAATACACCCACTGCGCCGCCACCGGCACCGAAGACATCCCGCTCTCTTTCGACAACGAGAACTACCCCCTCCTCGGCCACCGGTTGCCGCGTCAGAACGGGTTCGTCGCCATGTTCGGCGAGCCCAAAGGTTCCAATGCCGTCGTGATCCGGAATTGGGAAGGCCCCGTCGAGCCCGGTGCAAGCATCCTATGCCAGGAAGGCGGCAAGACCCGGATGTTCGTCTCGGTCGATGCCGACGAACTCATACTCAAAGCCGGAGACGTCATCGAGTTCGACGCCTTCTGGCTGCCCTATGGCGAAGTGCATGGTTCCAAGACCCCGCGCCGCGAGGTTGCCGCGTACGGCAGCGAAGCGCCGCGGATTCCCGAGGTGGCCGTCGGTGAAAAGGTGGCCGGCTTCCCGCCGGAGGTGCGCGCCGTCGACAACAAGGCCGAGTTCATCCTGCAGGGCGGGCGCGATGCCGTCGCCGTGCTCGTGTCAGGGCTCACCGACTACAAATGGCCCCGCATCTGGCGTGAAGAATCCACCGGCTGGAAACTCGTCAATCAGGCGCGTAACGGCGACCTCGACGGCATCCAGACCTACGTCGCCAAGGATGGCAGCTTCGGCGCCGTTTTCATCGTCAACAGCAACAACACGCCCCAGCGGTTGCGCGTGCAAGTGGGCGAACCCGTGACGCCTGCCCCCCGGATCACCGTGAAGCCTCTGGCTCCGACCGAAGGCGACGCCCAACATATCGCCCTGATCCAGGCGCCGTGGATGGACGCACCCATCAAGCTGCGCTATCCCGAGACCGTCAACACCGATGCCCTCGATTTCATCGACCACACCCGCGAAGACATGCCCCCACGCACACCGTCGGCGCCGCTCGCCAAGCAATGGAACGAAGACGTTGCCGGTACCCTCGCGTTCCATTGGAGGCTGGACAAGCTGCTCATCGGCGGCCGCCTCTCGCCCAACGAGGAAGACATCGACCTCCAGTTCTGGGTACAGAACACCAAAGACAAGACCGTCCCCGTCAGCGTCCAGTTCTGTCCGCTTCTGGGCGGAACCATGTTTGAGGACCGCGCGCTCGAGCGTACCTGGATTCACGCCGATGGCCAGTGGGTGCGCATGTCGGACACCGGCCGCGGTGCAGGCGAACGCGCGCGCTGCCACTACTTCGTCGAAGGCAGCCCGCCCATCCAAGTGCCGTCGCCGTGGGGCGTGGGCGAAGTTCTGGCCGACGCGGATGTCGTCGCCGTCACCTCGCCGGACGGCAAGCACATCTTCGGATTCGCCTGGCCGCAAGTACGTTCCATTCTCAGCAACGCCAACATTCCCTGCGTCCACGCCGACCCGCTCCTCCCCGACTGCCCGCCCAACCGCCGCGTCCACCAGCGTGGCAAGATCTATCTCATGGAAGGCACCCTCGACGACCTCCTCGCCCGAGTCCAACGCGACATCCTCCGAGGAGCGTGAAGGGAAAGCCGGTGTATGGCGGCGTTTTCGTTCCTTCTCAGCCTTGTCCTCGCTGGCGCAGTTGCAGCTACAGAATTACGGCAACCCGGTTGCTTGGAACAAATCGCTTAGCGGAAATCGCGGTGGCGAAGCCACGAAACGACCGGCGATGCCACGTCCTATGGGCGTGGTTAGGTCGTTTCGAGCGATTTCTTCACTTAAACTGCTCTAGGGTCGCGGCGGCCAGATCGGCCAATTCGTCGTCGATGCATTGCGTCACCGGGAAACGGAACCCCGTCTTGGGATCGAGGTCGAGATCCATCACCTTCATCGTCACCGGATGCTGATCCCGTTTCCATTGGTTCGCGACGAACAATTTGCCGAACCGCGTCGTCCACGCGCGCAATTGCTCGCGGTCGCCGTCGGGATGCCGGTGGCACAGCACGCGCCAGCAATCGGGCAGCGACATCCGCCGTTTGGCGAACAGGAACAGCAGGTCGTCGAGGATGACGTAGGGCATCAGGTCGTCCTCGTCGTGCTGGCCGGGCGCGAGTTCGGCGCTGGGCGGAATGTCGAGCACCTTCCGTAGCGACGCGATGCCGTCGCGCTGGGCGATGTGTTCGAGCAAGCGGCTGATGACGGTTTTGGGCACGTTTGAGATGGGCGAGTAACCGCCCTGATTGTCGCCGCCCGTCGTGGTATAGCCGACGGCCGCCTCGCTGAGGTTCGACGTCACCAGCAACAGCCCGCCCGCGTTGTTGGCCCAGTTCAGCATCATGTTGCCACGCACGCGGGCCTGGAGATTCTGCCGCGCCAGCGGCGTCACGTTCGCTTCGCCCCCGGCAAGCTCCGCCGCCTTCTCCAGCGCCACACCGGCTTCTTCGGCGATCGACACCACCTGGAATGGCACGCCAAGCTCTTCCGCTACCGACCGCGCCGCGTCTTCGGTGGCACTACTGCTGTACGCCTTGTTGGGCAGATAGACGGCGCTGACGCGCTCGGCGTATCGCTCGCGGTCCTTGCCACCGTTGAGCCACTTGGCCGCTTCGACCGCCATCAACAGGCACAGCGCGCTGTCGCGTCCGCCCGACAACGCCACCAGGAAACGTTCGAAGATGCCCACCTTCTCGAAGTAGTCGCGCAGTCCGAGCACCAGTGCGTCGAACAACTCATCGAGATACGCGACCGACTGGTCGCGTGTCGAGCGCGGCGGCGCGTCGAAAAAACTACGGGGCATCTGCGCCACGTAAGTCTCAAGACTCGCCGGCGCCGGCGCATCGCCCGGCACCTCGACGATCCGGGGAACGTCGCCGTTCTGGTGCTGCACGGCGCCTTCGCGCCAGGTCGAGTTCTCCGCCCGCGCCCGCGCGATGTCGTCCAGATCGACCACCCCGGTGGCCAGCGTCCACGCCGACTTCTCCAGCGTAGTGCCTTCCGTGACCACGCCGTCGGGCGTCGCGATGAAACCGCCCCCGGCAAACACCAGACGGCTGCTGTCGCAGCCCAGCAGATTGGCGTAGGCATACACGCACGCCAAGTGCTGTGCGGCCACTTTGACGATGCGGCGGCGGTGTTCGTTTTTTCGCGGCGAGAACGGCGACGCGCTGCTGTTGCAGATGATCTCCGCCCCGGCCAACGCGCGCGCGTAGCCCGGCGAGTCGGCCGCCCACAGGTCTTCGCAGATCTCGGCGCTCACCACGCCGTAGGGCAGCCGGAACACGAGATCGCCCGCGGGCACGCTGTTGATCTCGGTAACGCCGTTCGTCCACGGCGTCCAGTTGCGCCCTTCGTAGAAGATGCTGTAGGTCGGCAGGCGCTTTTTCAGCACGAGCCCGCAGATGCGGCGGTCGTGGATGAGCGCGACGGCGTTGTACATCAGCGACTGATGACGCACCGGCAGGCCCACGGTCACGGTGATCCCCGCGCAAGCCTCGGCGAGTTCACAAAGCGAATCCCAACTGCGCTGGGCGATGTCGGGCCACCAGATACGGTCTTCGAGACTGTAACCCGAGATGGCCAGTTCCGGCGTCACCAACAGGTGGACGCCGCGCTGTTGTGCCTCCTCGACGGCCCCAGTCAACCGTCTGCGATTCTCACCGAATGCGCCAACCTTCACCGATACTGCGCTGACACCGATTTGTACGAGCCTCATGGCGATTCCTTCCCGCTACCCGTTGTCGGGGTTCTGTAGCATCCCGGCCTTGAGGTCACCCATCTGCTTCGATAGCGCGACGCGGTAGATCTCGGGGTTGCGCAGCCGCTTGAACTCCTCAGGCAACGTAGCGATCTGGCTGAGCGCGCGGCGGCGTACTTCGTGAATGTCGGGCGACGGTGCGACGCGGCGGCCGGCCTGCATGACGGGCTCAAGCAACTCGACGCCTTCGCTCACGTCGCGGAAACGCGAGTTCAGGTACGGATGCGAACGTTGACGCGCCACCACGGTACCGGACACCGACCACGATTCCCCATCCATGTACATCACGTCGCCCACAGGCTGCCCACCGTCGCAGTAGTAGCGCACGAGCAGCTTCCGTCCCGGATCGGTGGCCTTCTCGGTGTTCGAAGATATTTTGATGCGCGGCAACCACGTGTCCCCCTCGCGCAATGCAACCAGCTTGTACACGCCGTTCAACGAAGGGCAATCGCGCGCCGTGATCAGATGAGTCCCTACACCCCACGCGTTGATCTTGGCGCCCTGCCGTTTGAGGTCGGCGATTAGATCCTCTTCGAGGTCGTTGGAGGCCACAATCAGCGGGTCTTCCAACCCGGCTTCCGTCATCATCCGGTACGCCGCCTTGCTGAGCTTGGCAAGGTCGCCCGAATCCAAACGAATCGCGGGCCGGATGTCGTGCCCACCCGCCCGCATCTCCTCGAACACCTTGATGGCGTTGGGCACGCCGCTTTCAATGGTGTCGTAGGTGTCAACCAGCAGCGTACAGCGCTCCGGGAAATTGCGCGCGAACGCACGGAACGCCTCCAACTCGCTGGGGAAGCTCATCACCCAACTGTGGGCGTGGGTGCCCGACACCGGGATGCCGTAGACCTTCCCCGCCATCACGTTGGAGGATCCCACGCATCCGCCGATGTAGGCCGCCCGCGAGCCGCTGATACCCCCGTCGGGACCATGCGCTCGGCGCAGCCCGAACTCGAGCACGGGGTCGCCGTCCGCAGCCAGACACACCCGCGCGGCCTTGGTGGCGATGAGCGTCTGGTAGTTGAGCATGTTGAGCAGCGCGGATTCGAGCAACTGCGTCTCGAAAATCGTACCCGACACCTGGACGACGGGCTCCTGGGGAAACACGATCGTGCCCTCGGGGATGGCCTGCACGTTACACTGAGGCCGGAACTCCCGCAGGTAGTCCAGGAAATCATCGTCAAAGGTGCCCAGGGAACGCAGGTACTCGATATCGTCTTCGTCGAAGCGCAGGTTCTCCACGTAATCGAGAAAAGGCTCCAGCCCCGCGGCAATGGCGAATCCGGCGTGCGGGGGCAGCGAACGGAAGAAGTAGTCGAAGCTCACCTGCTGTTCCGACCGTCCCTCCTTGAGGTAACCGGCCATCATCGTCAGTTCATAGTAGTCCGTAAGCAGCGCGAGTCCTTCTCGCTTGAACCACGTCTGCGTGGATGCGCTCATTCGAGGTCTCCCGACCAACACACGTGTACGCCGGCCAACTTCATTTCTTCAATGGCCTTCGCGGCCGAACCGGGCGGGAAATTGACGCCGCGGCAGGCGTTCTCCACCAAGAATACGTCAAACCCGTGATCGAGCGCGCCCAGCGCGGTATGCTTCACACAAAAGTCCGTAGCCAATCCACATACAAAGACACGGCCAACCTGCGCCCGGCGCAGCCGCTCGGCCAGGTCCGTATCGTCAAAAGCGTCGTAGCTCTCGGTGTCGGACTTGGTGGCCTTGTCGACGATCAACGCATCCGCCGGCACCAGGAGATCGCCATGGAACTCCGCGCCGGGCGAGTTGGCCACGCAATGGCGCGGCCAACTTCCGTCGATGAACTCGGGTGGATCGCCAAACGAGCAATGATCTTCGGGATGCCAATCGCGCGAGAAGACCGCGTGTTCGAACATCGGGAGGATCTGGTTGATCACCGGAACGACACGTTGCCCTTCTTCGACGGGCAACGCGCCGCCGGGGCAGAAATCGTTCTGAACATCCACCACAACCAGCGCATCGGTCGATTCGACCTTCATGACACACTCCTCTCGCGGTACCGTTCCTGAAACCGGATCTTATGCGATTCTAGCTGAGGGCCTCGCCCCGCGCAACAGACACGCCAAAAACCCGGCCGTCGGGTGTCCCGCAGAGCGAGGCCGAGGTGTGGCGCGCTCGAACTTCCACACCCAGTCCATGCGGGCTTTTTGGTGTAGAATGAGAAGGAAAGGGCCACGGTGGCCCGGTAAGGAGGACGATTCATGCAATTCACTGTAACCCTCGATCGGGACGAAGATGGGATGTGGGTAGCGGAATGCCCGTCCATTCCAGGATGCGTATCCCAAGGGGCCACAAAGTCTGAAGCCCTGGAGAACGTCCGGGAGGCCATCGCGGCCTGTCTTGAAGTACGGGCCGAGCAGGGCATGCCCCTCACCGTGGAAACCGCCTGCGTCGAGGTGGCCGTGTAATGCCACCCGTCCCGGTCATGAGCGGGCGCGAGGTGGTCCGCATCTTCGAGCGTTTGGGGTGGACCGTGGCCCGGCAACGGGGAAGCCACATCATTCTGACCCGCGACGGCTCGATGGCTTCTCTGTCGGTGCCGGACCACAAAGAGGTGGCCCCTGCTCCGCCTTGTACCGTTTCTTCTTCATCGTAGAACCTCCTTCGTTGTGGAGATTCTATCATTGCCGCTGGCTCATTTTACGGGGGCTGGATCTCGGGGCTCATCCCGCGCAACAGATACGGCGGAACGCAGAATTTCTAGAGCCACGCTGGGCGGGACGATCCGGGCCGCTTCCGCCTCATCGCGTAGCAGCGCGTCCAAGGCTTCCACGGCACGCGCGATCACATCGCGGTGATCCGCCGCCATGGCCGGCAGGTCGGGCATCGGCTTCCACGCGGCGTGCGTGGCGTCGTCGCCTCCCTTCGGC
>JAACEL010000449.1 GCA_011682535.1 Nitrospiraceae bacterium
TTAATCAGTCTGTCCAACTCCGCGAACCTCGGGCAGCGCCACTCACCCTCCATGGGCGGATCAACCGCTCGGCCCTTGGCGACGTGCTTGCCGCGCTCGGTGGTGATCTTGGCCCGGCACTCCTCGCACCAGATCGCCGTGTATCCGCCGAGGTAGCTGCGCCCGCAGCCGCGGTAGGTCTTCTGTGAGCACGCGGGGAAATTGGCGAGACTGTTGCCGAGGTTCGTGGGGCCGAGTGGGTTCATCTCGCGTCCTCCTTGGCCTTGGCCTCCGCAACAGCCCGCGCGTCTGCGGTCGACATCTCGTTACCGTCGTCATCTTCGAGTCGCCAGCCCCATTCGGCAACGTTCCAAATGGCCTCACACGCTATCCCGTCAAGCACTGCCTCAGCCTGCGACTCACCTAGGTCGTCAAGTTCGTCGTCTTCGATGTCCACTTTGTCTTCGCACTTTGAACCGATTCTATTTGTCCTGATCCAGGCAATGAGCTTCATTGCTTCGCCTTCTTTCTCGGCCGCTCGGTGATCAGGGCGGGGGTGGGAACTTCCCCATGTTCGGAATCCATCCTGGCGAGCTGCCTCGTGGCGTAAAGCAGCGGCGTTGCGCCCCAGAGCGATCCGCGCACAATCTTGCCAGTGGCCTTCTCCACCAACACCCATGACTCGGCTGGCTTGAGTTTCATTACTTGACCTTCTTCACCGGTCGTTCCACGATCAGGACGGGGATTACATAATCTTCATTTCTATTGAGCAACATAGCCTCTTCGGGAGTGTTGTAAAGGTGGGTTACAATATAACCTTGTAGGATTTTACCGGTCTCCTTGCTTACGATTGCCCACATCTCAGTCGGTTTGAATTTCATTTCACCCCCGCATTCTGCACCGCCACCGCACACGACCGCCCAGCGAGCACGCCATTCAGCACCGTGAACGCCGTCGTGAGCTTCCGGTTGCGGGTGTGCTTAACGAGCAGCCATTGCCCAGCCGCGAACGCCGCCGTGCCTCCGATACGGGCCACGTACACCCACGCCTGAGGTTTGCCGTTCGCGCGGGTCGGAATGATCGGGTTCGATTCGACGCCACGCCCGAACTCGGTCGTGATCACGTCCGCCACGGCGCAGGCCACGAGTGCGGAGCCCGTGACCTTCAGCGCCGTGGTGTGTGCTGACCGCTGCTGAGTACCCAGAATCGGCTGGGCGGGCGGGTAGCTCGCGGTGCCGATGCCAGCGGCCAGCACGGTCGCGGGGAGGAGGAAGAGAAGGATCGGGAGGCGGGTCATGGGGTGTCCTCTTCTTCGGGCGCATCTGGCAGCGGACACCAGTGGGGAATATCATCAATCTTGTCGATGGGCCGATCATCGCTGATAATGCAAACGTCAGCCCCCGAACTCCCATCGCCAATGCCAACCCATCTACAATTGGGGCACTGTGCGCAGCGGCAAATGAATAGAGTTGCGGCCTTCATGATTCCGGCACCTCTCGCTCCTCCAGGATGGCTCGGCGCACAGCTTGGGCATACCACTGGCGGATCTCCATTCCACGCAATGCCGCAGATGCCTTCGCTTGCCGATGAAGCCAGACGGGGAGATCAATGCCGACCCGCTCCAGGTCAGTCATCTCAATTGCGGGTAGGTTCGGTGTGTTACTTGGTTGACGTGGCACGACTAGATAGTATCATGCCAGTTGTGGGTGTCAAGGAAAAAATGAGCAGATTCGCTATTTTCCCTGAGAGGGTCTTGCGGGGGATGGTTCTCCGGCGGATTCGCGGCGGGATTCCTGGTCTGCGATCCAGTAGACGCAGCGCCACGAGCAGGCCCCTTTGCCGGCGAGCGTGCCGTGTTCGCGGGTGACGACCAGGGGGCAACTGCACTGGGCGACTGCCGGATTGCTCACGTCAGTATTCCGGCTTTTCTCAATCGCTTGGCGATCTTGAACGGGTCGGTCAGCCGCTTTGGCTTGCCGGCCAGGGGCGGCAGCCTGTACCATAACCACTCCAAGCCGTGTCCAACCATTCCGGCAAGGCCACTCGCCGGAGAGAACCAATCGAAATCCACTTCCAGGAAAGCGAGGTCGTGGTGTATGTGGTGGATGATCTGGATGGCGGCAAACACTCGTCGCCCACGCCAACCCTCAACCGCAGTGTCCTCGTCGATGCCGATCACCGAAAGCGGATGATGTTCCTGAATGATGTTCCACTGGTAGGTAACTCCGCCATGCTTGGCAGCGGTTTCGTCGGCAAGCCAATTGAGCCACGACGATGATGCATGGATCAAGACCCGGTCTTCCCTGCACGGATGCCAGCGATGGTCGAGGTACTGCACTTCCGGGGCGCGATGGAATCGGCACCACGCCTCGACGTTCGCCGCCATCTGTGCGGCCTTCTCTTCGGCGGTGTGCTTGCGCCTGAGCATGGCTACTCCTCGGGATCGTAAGATGCTATGACGTTGCTGCCGTTTGGGTTCGACCCATGCGCCAGCATCCCGGCGATGACCTGGAGCAGCGCGCCGGACGCCACGGCCACGTTCCGCCACCGCTCGTCGGGAATCAGGTCGGAGAACAGACCGATGGCATAGATCGCTACAGCGACAAGTTGTAGCGCGATGTTCTGCCCGGTGGAGATCGAGCGCGACAGAACCAGTAATTTGTTAAGTCGTTTGAGAATCTTAACCGTTTTGAGAATCTTAACCGTCTTGACTGGGCTCATAACGACTTCACCCCATCTCCGTTGATTGCGCCTATGAGCTTCTCGATCTGCTTCTTGTTTGCGTCTGGAACCATCCACCACCAGAGCGGCTTCGAGATGTCGAACCACGCCACGGCCCGCGCCCGGCGCAGTTCTATCGGCTCCGATTCGAGCAGGTTGTTGAGAAGTCGCGCAACCTGCGTGCCGAACGCCAACCAGATGTCCGGTATCACGGCGACACCACCTCGTACCAGCGGTAGCCCCGACCCATGCCTGCTCGGGTCACTTTGCGCAGCCGCAAGCCCTGATAGGGTATCTCCGCGCCGCTCGGAACCGTATCCCCGGCGAGCACGGCATACCACCCGTTCGGTAGCCGTGGCCCTACTCGGGCGATGCCGGATTGCGGCGGAGGCGGCGGTTCGTAGCCGATGATCGCCAATTCATCAGCCGACAGCTTCGACAGGAACTTGTCGTCCGGCTCCCATGGATCGGTGACAAACTCGTCCTGGTCCACTTCGTCATAGATCCACCCGATGCCAATGAGCCGGGGAACGTATTCCACCCGGTACGGCGGTATCGGGATGGGCGTCAGAACGCCGTTGCCCCGATACTGCATCAGCCAACTGCGGATGTTGTCTCCGTACCGTTCAGCGGACCGCGCATTGTCCCTGTCCTGCCAGAACTTCGCGAACAGCCGAAACATCGCTTCCATGAATGTCGGCGTCACGTCACTCGGTCGCGTCCTTACGATTTCTTCCCATTCTTGGTCGCTGGTCATGGTTTTCTCCTTCTCGATTCTACTATGAGAATCCGTTCTCCCGCCATTTGGCCTTCGTGTGGTCCACGTCCGCCCGGCGCATCGAGAGCATGATCTGGCGACCCCGCAAAGCGTACCACCAGAGCAGGTAGTGGTTCGAGAGGGCGTCAGCTATTCTTCGCGATAATGGTTCGCGATTCTTTTCAGGTCCGCTTGCGCAAGTGAGCACCCGTTCATGCAGTCGCGAAATTCTCTCAATATCGCGTTCACTGACTCGCGATGGTGCCTGAGGTCGTCGGGGATCTGCTGAAGCAGCAGCGACAACTCCCCGCACATCCGCGCAACTTCGCCCTCGGACCGGGAGTGTTCCGCCCGATCCCGGGCAGCTTGCCAGTATTGGGCTACTATCACCGCAGCAAGTGACCCAATCACCAGTCGATACTCGGCGTGGCCAACCTCGGAAGAGGAGCCACCAGCGGCCAAGAGGACCCCCACGGATAGCAGCAGCAGGATCAATAAGGTTTTGAACATCCATAAATTCCTCTCTGAATATTCTCTCCGATTATGGCCTGTTTGGCGCGGCCAGCTTCTGAGGGATGGGCTTCGCGGCCCCGTACTGATCCGCCAGCCGCCGCACGTCCTGCATGTCGAGCATCCCCGTGGCGTTCGGCCTCAGTGCCTTGAACAATACGCTGGTGGTGCGATTCTGGTGCAGGATCTCATTGAGTAAAAT
>JAACEL010000450.1 GCA_011682535.1 Nitrospiraceae bacterium
AAGCCTAGGAGGGGATAGGACATGAACGGCACTTCCTTGATCGTGGTGACTTGCATCGCAGCCATGGTGTTATCGGCCCGGCCGGTGTACGCCCAGGAACGGCAGATCACGTTCAACCCCAAGAATCACAGTCTCGACAACAACGACAACTTCTCGAACGATGGCCGCTTCCTCTGTTACGACACGCGTGAAACGATCGGACCCGGCATCGACAACTCCCAATCCGTCGAGAAAGTCGAAATCGCCACGGGCAAGGAAACCGTGCTGTATACGCCCAAGGACTCGATAACGGGCGACGAGGCGGCGCCGGGCGTGGGCGCGGCCTCCTACAGCGCGGTGGCCAACACCGTCGCCTTCATCCATGGCCCTCCCTTGGACCAAGTCCCCGAGCGCGGATGGTACGGCAAGCCCAACCGCAACGGCGCGGAGGTAATCGCCGACGGCAGCGGACGGATGGTGTGGCTCGATCGGCGCGACGTCGACACGTCGCGCGATACGATCCCCGGCGCCCACCGCGGCGGCACGCACCGCCACGAGTACACGCTCGACGGCAAGCGCATCGGTTTCACCTACGACGACTTCATCCTGCCGCAGTATGGCCGTGGGATCGGCTACATGGAGAAACATCCGAAGGCGCCCGAAGGCGCCACGCACTACTTCGCGCTACTCATACCCATCGTGCCGGAGGCCGGCGCGAAGCCCGGCGACATTGTGCACGCCGCAGGCGACTCCTGGGTGGGACGTCGCGGCCTGATGCGTGCCTTCATCGGCAAGGTGCGCGCGGAAGGCACGGACGACGAGGGTAAGCCGCGGTACGAAGAGTCGCTGTTCGTGATCGACCTGCCCGCCGATGTCGACATCACCACCGCCGACAGCGGGTCGCCGACGCGGTATCCCGCGCCGCCCAAGGGCGTGTCCATCCGGCGGTTGACGCACGACTGGGCCGGGGGCATCGTGCGCGGCACGCCCGATGGCGATCGGATTGCCTACTACGGCAAAGCGGCCGACGGCACGACGCAGATCTTCATCATTCCATCGGACGGGTCCGACCGGGACTCCGACCCGGCCAAACGCCCTGTCCAGGCCACCCGCCTGCCGCACGGGGCCGAGCCCGGCGTGCGGTGGCACCCCTCGGGCAACTCGATTCTCTGCATCAGCAACAACGCCGTGGTGTCCACCTGCGTCAAGCCGGGCGCGGATTTCGGACGTTCGGTGTTCCTGACGCCCGAAGGCGACGCCCCCGCACGCGAAGAACTGGTGATGTCGCTCGACGGCACGATGATCGCCTTCACCAAACAGATGCCGACGAACGGCGCTGATGGCAAACGCGTGAAGACCTACGACGGCAGCGATTTCCGCCAGATCTTCGTCCTGGACTTCCCGGACGTTGATAAGAAGGAGCAATGATCATAACGGTAATTGGGTGTTCTCCGTCCTTGCCGCCTATCCGGAAAACGGTAATTCTTCGGGGCATGGCAAGTAAGCCGCTTCGATCGCTTTCTTCACCAGAACACCCGTGAAGGAAGTTCAAGAGCACTCGGTTTCAGGAGGCCGATAGCGTGATTGACAGGAAAGGTGAAACCAAGACTTCCCCAAGCGCACAAAAAGACGATCTTCCGGAAAAAGGCCACGGCCAAGCGGTTCGCATCCCACAGAACTCAGAAGACCCCGGCGGTTTTTGTCGTGCGTTACTGCACCGGCACCCTAACCTGCTGGCACTCGCCTTTGGCCTTTTCTTAGTGGCCATGATCTTGACCGTCGTCGAGATCTCTTGCCGCTACCTCGAAAAACATGAGAAAGTCGCACGCACGACCGTGGATTTTCATCCACAACTCTACACGTACGAAAGCAAGTATGGCTATGAACCACTCCCCAACAAGTCCGTCCGTCATGTCAAGTGTTTGGGTGACACAACCGTCTATGACGTGACCTACAGCACCGACGCCCATGGACTCAGGAACACCCCACTCGAAAGCGATGGGCCGCGCACGCGATTTGCCGTTTTCTTCGGGGGCTCGATAACATTTGGCATGGGAGTCGAAGACAACGAAACCCTCCCCGCCTTCTTCGGCGAGTATGCACCCGATTACGCCCCGTACAACTATGGTGTCCCGGGCTACGGACCGCAGCAAATGCTCTTGAAACTCGAAACCGAGGACTTGCGGAAAACCATCCGAGAACCCACCGGGATTGCCGTTTACACGTTTATCCCCGGCCATATCCGCAGAGCCGTCGGCTCACTGCAACCTTACAACAGATGGGCGATGGGGTTCCCGTATTACAAACTGAATGGCGATTCCGTGCAATACGCGGGCAATTTTCGAACCGGACGCCCACTGCTCGCCCGACTCTATACCGGACTTTTTCGCAGCGCTGTTGTCCGATACTTCCACATCGATTTTCCGCCGATCTCTTGCGATTACTCGACAACGCTCACCGCCGCAATCATCAAACGTTCCGCCGAACTCTTCCAGAGAGAATTCCCCGGAAGCCGGTTCTACGTTCTTGTCTACCCGCTTCACTTTCGCGCCGACAAAGTTCTCTCCCAACTGAAAGATGCTGGTGTAGCCGTCCTCGACCACCAGAATCTCTATGGCGGCGTCCTGTTGGGGGGGCGGTTTGAGTTTGAAGGACATCCGAAACCCGAATCCCACGAGCGCGTTGCGCGAGCCCTAAGCGAGGACATCGAGGCGTACCGAGAAACAAGCCAATAACCACCGTTCCTTGTTTCTTTCCCTTCTCGTGAAAAAAAGAAGTTCAAACGGGCGGCGGAGCGGGGGAGCGATTGGCCAAGCGTTTAGCGAGGGCGTTGAGGCGGGGGGTGGCGTGGGCGAAGAACTTCTTGTACGCCGGGCACAGCGGTGAAGGCTGCGTCACGTCGCCCACAATCCGCCGATCCTTCTGGCAGCCGCCGTAGCACATCTTGCGCCACGTGCATCCGCGGCACGCGGGCACCTTGTTCTTCTGCCCGGCGAACTGGCGGTAGAGATCGTGTTGCATGAAACTCTCGATGGGCGCGTCCATAAGGTTGCCCAGCTTCCACTCGTCGTAGACGTAGAAATCGCAGGGATACACGTCGCCGGTGTGCTCGATGACGATGTAGTGGTTGCAGCGGCGGCCGTAGGTGCACATGACGCCCGGCACGCCCATGCGGGCCGACAGGATCGAGTCGAAATCGCGCACGGACACCTTGCCGAATCCGTCCTTCGACCAGTAGTCGAACGTGCTGCACAGGAAATCGCCGTAGGCGTCGGCGTCGACGTTGTGCTCGAGGCCGGGCTCGAGACAGGGGATGAACTGCACGTAGGAGAAACCGTTGTCGACGAACCAGCGCAGCAAATCGGCCCCCATGCGGATGTTGGCGGCGTTGACGACGCACAGGATGTTGTATTCCACGTTGTGCTGGTCCATGAGGTGGGCCGATTGGCGGACCTTCTCCCAGGTGCCGCGTCCGTCCCCCGTCTTGCGGACGCTGTCGTGGATGTGTTGAGGGCCGTCCATGCTGAGACCGACGAGGAAGTGGTATTCACGGAACAGGCGGCACCATTCCTCATCGAGCAGGATGCCGTTAGTTTGTAGCGAGTTGGAGACGAATTGTCCGGAGATGCCGTATCGCTGCTGGAAGGCGACGACACGGCGGAAGAAGTCGACGCCGGCGAGTGTGGGCTCGCCGCCCTGCCACGCGAACACGGACTGGGGGAACCGCAACTGCATCAGGCCGCTCACCATCCGTTCGAGTACCTCGTCAGACATGATGTGGCGGCCGCGCTCGGCGTACAGCTCCTGCGCACGCAGGTAGAAACAGTAGTCGCAACGCAGATTGCAGTCCGCGCCAACAGGCTTGATGAGCAACTGAAACGGTCGAGTGTCGGACATGGCGATAGTGTAGCAAAATGCGCGGGACCGTTACTTCTCGGACGGTTTCGTGGCTTCGCAACCGCGATTTCCGCTAAGCGATTTGTTCCAAGCAACCGGCTTACATCCGAGGATCGAACCTACCGGTGAGGCTGAGCCGGCATCTCTGCCCCCCCCCCCAAAGGACGGGGTATTCCGGATTGCCGTCAATACACTAGAACTCAAAGTCGTTGTCCTCGGGCATCTGCCGGTCCATCATGCAGATTAACCACACTCCCGAGAATATCAGACAGTCGAAGTATCCGGAA
>JAACEL010000451.1 GCA_011682535.1 Nitrospiraceae bacterium
AACCTCGACATCGTGCCGCTATGCCAGCGGCCTTGCTCCTTATCAGGCTCGTCCTCACTGACGGCATCTATACGACACCTCAAGCATGACGCGATACTAGTGGAGTGGTTCGTGCCCGATTTTTGGGGAAGACCTATTCCTAGGCCTCCTCGGCCCCGCCACTTCGTGGCTAACTGAAAAAGGAACAGTTCCCCACCATTCGCTCATGACCGAAGAATAAACCGCATTCCCGCCAGGCCGACGGCGCCTTTTCGCGGTAGCCATCCTGCCGGAATAGGGCCTGCTCTTCGAGTCGTTGTGTAAGCAACAGGAGACAGTGGCGCCACATGAAGACGATTAACCTGATTTTCGGATGTCACTCTCATCAACCGGTCGGCAACTTCGAAGGCGTGTTCGAGATGGCCTATCTGCACGCCTATCTCCCCTTTTTGGAAGTGCTCGAGCGCTACCCCGATGTCCGGGTTACCCAGCATTTCACCGGCCCGCTGTTGGATTGGTTTGAGTCGCACGAGCCCGCTTTCCTGGACCGCCTTGCCGCACTGGTCAACACAGGGCAAATCGAGATCATGGGAGGGGGGTACTACGAACCTCTGCTCTGCGCTATTCCTGAACGTGACAGCATCGCTCAGATCGTCCGGATGAGCGAGTTCTGCCAGAAGCACTTCGGGCGCGCCCCCAAGGGCATGTGGTTGACCGAACGCGTCTGGGAACCCCACATGCCCCATATTCTCGAGCAGGCCGGCATCGAATACACCGCGCTCGACGACACCCATTTCCTGTGCGCGGGGCTGGAGCCGGACCAACTGTTTGGTTACTACCTGACCGAGGATGAAGGGCACCCCCTCAAGGTCTTCCCCATTCTGGCGGAGTTGCGCTACATGATCCCGTTTCAGGAGGTGAAGAAGAGTGTCGCGTTCCTTAAGGAACACGCTACCGAAGACGGACTGCGGTGCGCCGTCATCCACGATGATGGAGAGAAATTCGGGGTCTGGCCGGAAACCTATGACAGCGTGTACGGAGAGGGATGGCTGGAGGACTTCTTCGAGGCCCTGTCGGAGAACAAAGACTGGCTGTGCTCGACCACCTACTCAGACTACCTCGCGACGGCCCCCGCCCTGGGACGCACCTATCTGCCCACCGCCTCGTACCATGAGATGATGGAATGGGCGCTGCCTCCGAAGATGCAGCGCAAGCTCAGGGCGTTTCAGAAGGAGCTGGATCGGCAGCCCAACCTCGCCTCCAACCGCAAGGTGTTTGTGCGGGGGAGCTTCTGGCGCAGCTTCCTGGCCAAGTATGCCGAGTCGAACAATATTCAGAAGAAGATGCTGCGTGTCAGCCGGAAGTTGGACGCGTTGCGCCGCAGATCGGATCCGCGGCTGGCGCGTGCCGAGAAGCTGCTGCACATGGGGCAGTGCAATTGCGCCTACTGGCACGGTGTGTTCGGCGGACTCTACCTTAACCACCTGCGCACGGCGCTCTACGAGAAGCTTATCGAGGCGGAGACTCTCCTCGACGAGATCCGCCACAAGACTGACAACTGGGTGGCGTGCGAGCAGTTGGACTTCGACGCCGATGGTCACGACGAGGCCATTCTCGAGAACGCCGTGCTCTCGCTTGGATTCAGCGCCGTGGACGGCGGCACCCTGTTTGAGTGGGACTATCGCCCCAAGCCCTTCAACTTCGGCAACACGCTTACCCGCCGCGAAGAGGTTTACCACGACCTGCTTCGCGAGGGAAGGGTCGAGGTGGGCAAGTCCGGTTCGGGCGATCACAGCATCCACGAACTGGCCCGGGCCAAGGAAACCGGTCTGGAAGCCTACTTACATTACGATCCCTACCGGCGCGTGTCGCTGCGCGACCATTTCCTGCCTGCCCATGTTAGGGCGGAGAACCTGTGGACTGGGCAGTATAAGGAACTGGGCGATTTCGTCACCGCCCCCTACGCCCTCGACCACACAAAGAACGCCGTGATTCTGTCGCGTACGGGCAAGGTAACCATCGAGGGGATCGTGCATCCGGTTGCGCTGAAAAAGACGGTCTCCCTCAAGCCGCGTGCATCTGTCATGAAAATCCGGTATGATCTTACGAATGAAGGAAGTGAACCGCTCGATGTGATGTTTGGCGTCGAGTTTGCCGTCAACCTGCTCAGCGGCTCCTCCTTCGATCGGTACTACCGGTCGGATGACAGGGATCTCGGACATCCCAAGCTCGGCGAGATGGGGTCTGAAGAGGGGCTGTCCCATCTGGCCTTGCGTGACGACTGGCAGAAGCTCGAATGCGGTTTGCGCTTTGCAACGCCCGCGCGCCTGTATCGATTCGCCATCGAGACCGTCAGTCAGTCGGAAAACGGCCAGGAGCGTGTGTATCAGGGCAGCGTCGTCGTGGCGTGTTGGCAGTTGAACTGCGCTCCGGGTGAGACCGTGACGCGAGAATTTGTTGCTGAGGGAGTGTCCGTCTAGGCGGGCCGCTTGGTAGGAGTGGCTGACGCGCCCAGCATGGGACATGGAGTAGGAATAACACGAGAGAATGCCCGAATTGGTTGAAGAAATGCCGATCGTAAACTCACTGGGAATGCATGCCCGGCCTGCGGCCGCTCTGGTGCAGACGGTGCTGCAGTTTTCCTGTGACGTTTTTCTACAGGTTGACGGACACAAGGTCAACGCCAAGAGCATCATGGGGCTGCTGACCCTTGCAGCCGCACAAGGAGCCGTTGTCATGGTTATCTGCGCGGGAGACGACGCCGAGGAAGCGATGGGGGCCGTGCGCAGTCTCATCAGCAGCGGATTCGGAGAAGACTAGGTGGAGATCGCGCTTCGGGGAATCGGCGTTTCACCCGGCATCGCCATTGGGCCCGCCCTAGCCTTCGACGTGCATACTTTCGACATCCCCAAGTACCGGGTCACTGACCTCAAGAAGGAAATCCAGCGCTTCGAGAAAGCCACCGGAGCCGCACGCCAGGATCTCGAGCGTCTACGCGCTCAAACGAGCGAGGCGCTGGGACAGGATCACGCCGGTATCTTCGCCGCTCACCTGCTGCTGCTCGACGACGTCACCATCCGCGAGGAGATCGAGTCGCGCCTGAAGGCCGAGGAACTCAACGTAGAGTACCTGCTCGACGACCTCATCGCACGATACGTGGAGGCGCTGCGCCGCGTCAGCGACGCCCGCTTCCGAGAGCGCACCAACGACCTGATGGATGTGGGTAAACGGATTCTGAGCAAGCTGCTCGGAACCAAGATGACCAACCTCGAACACATCGACGCCCCCAGCGTGGTCGTCGCCTATGACCTGGCGCCCTCTGAAACAGCCAACATCGACGTCGAAAACGCCATGGGAATTGCCATCGACGTCGGCGGGCCCACTTCGCATACCGCCATCCTGACCCGCGCGCTCGAGATCCCCGCCGTGGTCGGCCTGAAATACTCTTGCGCCCACGTCAAGCCCGGCGACACGATCATCATCGACGGGACAAACGGCTACGTCTTTGTCCGGCCTGACGCCGCCACCCTGGCGGAGTTCACGGCCGAGAAGGAACGCGTCGAACGCAAGCGCCGCGCTCTGCTTGAAGCCGAAGAGACGCGTCCGTACCGGACCATGGACGGCCGCGAAGTGCCCCTCTTGGCCAACATCGAGTTGCCCGTCGAGATCACCCACAGCCTGAAGGCCAATGTATGCGGCGTGGGACTGTATCGCACCGAGTACCTCTTCCTGAACCGATCGAGCATGCCTTCAGAGGAGGAGCAGTTTCAGGCTTACTCCCAGGTGGCCGCGGCCATGAAGCCCCGGCCTGTCACCCTGCGCACGCTTGACATCGGCGGCGACAAGTTTGTGTCGCACCTGTCGCTTTCCGAGGAACTGAATCCGCAGCTTGGATGGCGGGCGATTCGCTTCTGCCTCGAGCGCCCGGACATATTCAAGGCGCAACTGCGCGCCATGCTTCGCGCCACCATGCACGGCGATATCCAGATCATGGTTCCGCTCATCAGCGGTCTCGAAGAGATGCGGCGCGTCAAGGCCATCCTCAATGAGGTCCGCGCCGACCTGGAGCGCCGTAGCGTTCCCTTCAATCCCAATGTCAAGCTGGGATGCATGATCGAAGTCCCCTCGGCTGTGGTGATCGCCGACCTCTTGACGGCCGAAGCCGACTTCTTCAGCATCGGTA
>JAACEL010000452.1 GCA_011682535.1 Nitrospiraceae bacterium
GTCCAGCGGGCGCACGTCACACACGGGCAGCGCTTGCTGTAACAGGCGCATGCGTTCCGCAGGCAGTTCGGTGAGCTTGTCTCCGGCAAAGGTCACCTGTCCGGGCAGGGCCACTACGGTGGCGGCGAGGCGGGCAACGTTCAGCGGCGTTGCGGCCTCGACCATCAAGGTGTCCGGGTCGTTGTACCAGATGATGTTGTGCACGAAAAGCTGATTGAGCGTCATGCGGGCCTGCGAGAGGTAGTTGCGCCATTTCGGCGGTGGTTTGCGGTAGCAGCCGCTCACGATATCGGCGCCGAGACGAGCGGTATCCATGAACTCGACGTCCGGGCCGGTGTAGTGGCCGCCGCAGCCCACCCAGATGCTGTCGGGACCAATGCCTCGACGTAGCGCTTCGAGACACAAGCGCAACGGATCGTCGCACGGCTCCTTGAACGCCGCACGGACCTCCGGCCGTTCGAAGAAGTGCGCCGCCTTGTGGTCGTCACGCGCGGACACCCCGTCTATCTTCCAGTACTCGTAGCCCCATTCTTCGGAGATAACCCGGTGGTTTTCCTCAATATGTCGTCGAACAACTTCTTGGGATGGATCGAGCACATACAACCCGCTCCAATTGTGCATCGGATTCCCGTCGGGATCGTGGAGGAACCAATCCTTGTGTGCTTCGTAGAACGCTTTGTCGCCGGTTCCAAAGGGCACGGTCCAGATGCCCGGGCGAAAGCCGAATTCCCGAATCCGCTCGGCCATCCATTTCATTCCACGCGGGAACTGCTTCGGGTGCGCTTCGAGGGTCTGCGTATGGAACTTGCTCACGGGGAGTTTATCGGAGTTAGGCTGCCACGACTCGATGGACCAGAACTCGAGCCCGAAGGGCTTGAGGTGCTCGGCGGCCACGCGCATCTCGGCGAGGTTCCCCTCCTCGCCCGCCGTGTCGAAATACGAGTTCCATGACAGCCACCCTGTCGGCGCCGAAGGGCAACGTTGCTTGTTGATGGGCTGGTAATACGGCACGTAGGGCGACCGGTAGTAGTCTCGGAGCACCTCAAAAACAAGCGCCGAATCGCCGGGCTCATGCACAAGCGCCGTCATCGCCACATCAAACTCAGGTGCGCCGCCGGCCTCGTCCCGCGTTGCGATAGCGACATCACGCGCCGTAAAACGAAGTGCCGTATCCGTGGCTATATCGAACAACGAACCATTCAGCCCGCTCGTGGCAAGCCCCGAAGCCATCTGCACAACTCGCGAGCCCGCGAGCGGCCGCGTGCGGCATGCGAACGTCTCCCGGCCCAAGCGGGCCGTTGTCCGAAACGTCAGCGTGCCCCGGTAGGTTTGTTCGGGACGGTGGACGACCGCGATGCGCAGCGTATCCCCCGAACCGCCGAATGCCACGTAGCCCTGGACGTTGCCTTTCCCGTCCAGCAACCCGAGCCGGGTCGAGACTCTATCCCGCGGCAGGATGATCAGCCAAGGGTGGGTGGCGCCGCCCTCTTCTACAGCAAACGACAACTCGCCGGCAATCGTAGCGCCGGACGCCTCATGTACGCAGTGCAGCCTCGACGGGGCGGGATCAAACCAGACTCGCCAGCCATCGGGGCCATCCACCTTTGCCCCCGTGCTGAATCCGTCTGGCGGTTGTGAAAATGCATGAGAAGTCATGACCAAGCATAATGCAGCGGCAGCACCCAAACAAACTCGAAATGGCATAAGGATTCCCATCGTCTTGCTTTCTCTTGATCAACTGGCCATGATCGAAGATAGCGCAAGAGCGACACTCAAACAAGCCTTCGCTCGACGATACCCGAAATCACGAGTGAGTCCGCGCGTCTGCCGGTGCTGAGTCTTCTTCGGTACAGCCACGGCGCGCTGTGTTACGCCTACCCCGAGGCGCGCGCATACACCATCGGCGCGCCGTACGGCAACATGCGGTTGGACTGGCGGACCTGGTGCCAGGAACGATTGGTCGATGGGCTCGTTCTCGACGTGTTCAGCGGGACGTGGCTTTATCCTGCCATCCGCAAACGCCCGGGTTACGTCCAGTGCCAACAGGAAAACGTTTTGCCGGTTTGACATCAAAGGAAAAAATCCATGGCCACACATTCGAAATGGTACGTCTTCGCCGGCTTGGCGCTGGTCGCAACGGCGGCCTATGCGGCGGAAAGGGAGCAGGCATTCTACATCGGGCCATCCGGCCTTGACTCGAATCCCGGAACGGAGGCCGCGCCGTTCGCGACGCTGCTCAGAGCACGTGACGCAATCCGGGAATGGCGTCAGACCGCCGAGCAAAAGGGCAGGCCGGTCACCGTCAACATCCGGGGCGGCCGTTACCGGGTCACCGGCACCTTGACGCTCACCGCGGAAGACTCCGGTACGCAGGAATCGCCCGTGATCTGGCAGGCCGCGCCGGGCGAAGAAGTCCGGCTGGCCGGCGGGGTTCAACTGACGGGCTGGGAACCGGTGACCGCCCCAGCCATTCTCGAACGGCTGACGCCGGAGGCGCGTGGCGAGGTGCTGCAGGTAAACCTTGGCGCCATCGGAGTGGACAGCTACGGCACCGTCAAGCCTGGGCCGACGCGGGCGGAGGTCTTCTCCGACAATCAGTACATGACGCTTGCGCGGTATCCCAACGAAGGGTGGGAACGCATTGCCGCGATTCCGGAGGGCGCCGCAACGAAGCGGCCGATTGGCGACCCGGGCCGTCCCGATCTAAACCGTTACGAGGGGCCGTTCATCTACTCCGGCGATCGCCCGGAGCGTTGGCGCCCAAGTGACGACATCTGGGTCCACGGGTACTGGTTTCACGACTGGTCGGATCAGTATCACCGGGTCTTGAAACTCGATTCGGCAGCCAAGGCGATCTGGCCCGAGCCGCCATATCATTCCTACGGTTACAAGGCGGGACAACGCTACTATTTCCTCAATATTCTCGAAGAGCTGGACCAACCTGGCGAATGGTACCTGGATCGAAAAACCGGCCTGCTGTACTTCTGGCCGCCTGGGCCGCTCGATGTGGCGCAGGTTACGTTCCCTGAATTGGAACAACCCATGATCCTGCTCGATAATGCCTGCCATGTGCATATCCGCGGCATCACCTTCGAGTGTTCCCGCGCCGGGGCCGTGGTGATCAAAGGTGGGAGCGACAACGAGATCGCCGGATGTGTCGTCCGCAATGTCGGCGGGACGGCCATCGACGTTGACGGCGGCGCACGCCACACGGTTCGCAGTTGCGACGTGTACGAAGTCGCGACGACGGGCATCGCCGTTAACGGCGGCGACCGCAAGACACTGGCGCGGGGCGATCACCTGGTCGAGAACTGCCACATCCACGACTTCGCTCGTATCGAAAAAACCTACCGGCCGGGCATCAGCCTTCAGGGCGTCGGCAACCGGGTGTCACATTGTTTGATACACGATTGCCCCCACGAAGGCATCGGTTACGGCGGGAACGACCATGTGATCGAGTACTGCGAGTTCACCCGCATCGCGACCGAAACCGGGGACGTGGGAGTAATGTACACGGCCATGGACTGGGCCTCCATGGGGCACGAATTCCGGTACAACTATTTTCATCGCATTCACGCGCCGGGGAAATTGGGTTGCTTTACCGTTTACCCCGATCTCCCCTGCGGCGGCATCTACCTCCACGGGAACGTGTTTTACGACGTGGACCTCGTTTTTCTCACCAACAGCGGGCGTGGAATGACGATCGAGAACAATCTGTTTGTGCGCGCTCGCAACGGAATCCGCTTCAACGTCTGGATGGACATGAAGAAGTTTCAGGAGGGCGGCAATTGGCGCATGGTCGAGCGGCTACAGGAGGTCAACTACGACCAGCCTCCGTACAGCACCCGCTATCCCGCGCTTGCCCGGCTTGCCGAAGACTTTGCCAAGGGCGAGGAAGAGGTGCTCCAGCGGGCGCTTCCCAAGGACAATATCGTCCGGCGCAATGTGAGTTGGGGAGACGGCTACTTCCTTTGGCTTGGACCTCAGGCCGACTTCAGCCATGTGAAGGTCGAACAGAACCTCATCTGTGACCCGGTCGTCTTCATCGGTTCGCTAACGGGCGATGGCAATTCCCGGACATTCAACAACGGAGACGAGGAGATCCGGGCAGTCTTGGAGCAATCCGGCAACGTCATCGCAAGTGGCAATCCCGGATTG
>JAACEL010000453.1 GCA_011682535.1 Nitrospiraceae bacterium
CGCTATTTTGAGGTTCTTGCGATTGAGAAGCGCTCGAAGATGGCGTGAAGATGAGATGCGAAAACGGTGGAGTTATTCTTGCACGAGCCCTTACGCGCGGATTTGGGTCTGAGCGGGGCGGCAGCGCTCGCAACCCCGCGCCTTCCCACAGTATGATGGACACGTCATGGATTGGCCCCGACTCGAGATCCCGCCGCGCATTCGCGATGCGATGGCCTACGACAAGTTCGTGGGAGACGCGCCGCGTCTGTTCGTACTCGAGAGCCAGTATTGGCTCGACGTGGCGTGCGTGCGGGCCGCCGAGGCGATGGCGTGGCCGGCACACACGGCCTCTGTGCCGCAAGAAGGGCGCATGGCGCGCGACGCGTGCGGCGGGCTGATCCGGGCGCTTATCGAGTTTCGTCCCGATTTCATCCTGAGCGTCAACCTGGGCGGCATGGATGTGGACGGCCTGCTGGGGCGCTTGTTCGAGGACCTGCGGATTCCGTTCGTGACCTGGTTCGTCGATGACCCTCGCACCATCGTCATGGGCCGTTCCGTCTACGCATCGCCATGGGCCGTCGCGCTGACCTGGGAATCCGCCTACCTTGACTATCTGCGGGACGTGGGGTTCGACGCCGTCCACCATCTTCCGTTGGCCGTCGATCCGGCGCTATTCGACCACCCACCGGCCGAGGCGTGGAGCGAATCGTTCACGTTTGTGGGCAATTCGATGACGGCGGCTGTCGAGCCCGAGTGGAACTGGGTGCGCCAGTACCCGGACTTGGCCGGGAGCGTCGAAGATGCGCTCGAGGCGGGGCGCGTTACACGCGAAGCCTTCGCGCAGGGTCTGGAGGCGGTGTTGCCTCCGGCGCTGGTGGCCGGGCTTGACGCCGACCAGCGGCGTCACGCCGAGCTGTTACTGTTCGTTGCGGGCACGCAGCGTTTGCGGCGCCGGATGGTGGCGGCGCTCGATGGGGAAGGGTTGGTGGTTCGAGGCGATGAAAACTGGGCCGCCTGGAGCAGCCGCGCCTCCGGGCCGGTCAACTACACGCACGAATTGGCCGCCTGCTATCGAGACAGTGCGGTCAACCTGAACACCACCAGTATCCAGATGGCGGAGGCTGTCAACCAGCGTGTGTTTGACTGTCCGGCGGCCGGGGGATTCCTGTTGACGGACGCGCAGGCCGACCTGGCGAAGCTGTTTGAGGTGGAGCGCGAGGTGGCCGTCTATCACGATTTGGATGAGTGTGTCGAGCGCTACCGCTGGTTCAGTCAACGTCCTGCGTCCCGGAAGGCGATCGTCGAACGTGCCCGAAAACGCATCCTGAGCGAACACACGTACGCGCACCGGCTGCGCTGGATGGTCGACGTCCTGCGCGAGCGTTTCGCGGGCGCGTAGACGGCTACTTCTTTTTCGGCGGGGGAAAGGTCTGGCCGGGGTGGCGCTTGGTCGGTCTCACCGTCATTCGGTCCCAGTTGATCTCGCGCGTCAACTTCGTGCCCTGGGGCTTGGCGGCCATGAAAGCCTCGAAATTCCTGTAGAGAACACCCTCGAGCAGGTCGGGCGGCAGTTCGAGGCCCTTCAGGGTCTCGTCCGGTATCAGCGGCGACGTGTACGTGCGTTGGGTGAGCATGTCGAGGTAGGTCTGCCAGTGGTCCTTGATCCATTGCGTGCTCTTCATCTTGGCTTCCGTGACCACCAGGTCGCCGGAGAAGAAGAACCGGTCGGGGTAGCGCTCGAATATGCGCTGGAACTTCCGGGGCGATTTGGATATTCGTTTGATCCCGGCTTCGAAGAATTTGGCCCATCCAAAGCCAATGTCGGAGTAAAGGTTGGGGAAAGTGTCCAGGAATTCCTCAAGCCGGTGGCTCTTGATAGACGAAAGCATGAAGTGAGGACACACGAGCTTGAGGTCGGGGAACTGCGTGAGCACGGCGATAAACTCATCGGCGAACCCAGGGGCCTTGGCGCTCGGGTTGACGTGCAGGCACACCGGGATGAAGTTCTCTTCGCAGAACGCATAGACGGGCAGCATGCTGGGGTCGTCCATGGCCATGGTGTGGAAGATGTATTCATTCGTTTTGGCGATGATGTAGCCATGACCCAGGTAAAGCTTCAGACCGGCGGCCCCGCGCGCGACGAGATCCTTGAACTTCTCCAGCTTGTCGGGATCCTGCGGGTTGATCGTGGGCCAGGCCTCGAAGCGGTCCGGATAGGCGCGGCTGATCTGCATGATCTGCTCGTTGTTCCAGTCATACCGCGTGAACCCGACACTGGGGTTGAGCGTGATGGTGAACCAGGAGCTGCCCATCAGGCTTACGCGCTTGATGCCCAGGTCGTCCATGGCCGACAGCAGCTTGGGGACTTCCTCGATCGATTGGATGTGCTCGTGGTCGTTGAGGATGAGTCCGGCGGCTTGGATGCGCTGCAGCGCGCGTACACTGTCCCCCGGTGTGCGCGCGGGGCGGTCTCTTTCGACGGCCTGAATGCTGGAGGGGGCGGGGGGGCCGGCGTCCCGCCCGAAGTACCACTCCTGGAGGATTCCGAGCACGCCGGCGATGGCAAGCACGACGACAGCGATTGCCCCCCAGGGAATGCGGCGGATTCTAAGGTGGTGGGGGCCCGGTCTGGCCTCCGGCTCCGGCGTGTTTTTCTTCGAGCCTTTGGAGTGCCGCTTACGTCTTGCCATTCAAACTCTCCCTTGTGCCGATTGACCCCTTGGTGTGAAACCGGAATCCTGACATCAGGTGATGCCCAGGCGTTTCATGGCGCGCCAAAGGCTGGTGCGCCCTACCCCGAGCAGGTCGGCGGCGTGGGTGCGGTTGTTTTGGCAACGGCGCAGCGCGGCAAGCACGACTTCCTTCGTCAGTTCCTCCTGTGTGTGGGGAACGCGCGTCGCGAGGATGTCGTCGGGCAGTTCGCCCAGATCCAGCGTGTTGCCTTCCGCCATGATGACCGCGTGCTCGATCGCGCTGCGTAGTTGGCGCACGTTGCCCGGCCACGCGCAGTCCAGCAGCACCCGCTTGAAGTCCGGCGTCATGGCGAGGTCGTCGCGCTGATAGCGATCGCGAAATTCCGCCACGAAATTCTCCGCAAGCCGCAGGATGTCGGTGCCGCGTTCGCGCAGCGGCGGGAGTTGCAGTGTGGCCACTGACAGCGCATGGTAGAGATGCTCGAGGAACTCGACGTTTTCAACCTTTTCCTGCAGGTCGTACTGCGTGGCGACCACAAGGCGCACATCGGCCTTGACGGGGGCGTCGGCGCCGATGGGAAACACGACCCCTTCGCGCATGGCGCGCAGCAAGAGGACTTGGGCTTCCATACTGAGGTTGGCAATTTCGTTGAGGTAGAGCGTGCCGCCGTGAGCGCGCTGGTAGGCCCCCGTGTAGGCGCGTGCGGCCCCTGGGATGCCGTCGCGGGCATAGCCGAACAGATCCTGAGTCAGCAGATGGCCCGCCAGGGCAATGCAATCGACGCAGACGAAGGGCTTCTTCCTCCGTGCGCCGCCGAAATGGAACGCTCGGGCAAACGTTTCCCGGCCCACGCCCGGCTCGCCGATGATGGTGACCGGCGCGTCGCACGACATCACCTGGCGCGCACGGCGCATCGCGGGTTGCATCGACGGCGTTTGCGCCACGAGGCTCTCGAACATGAGGTCGGAGCGCAAACGGCGGTTGAGTTCGTTAAGGGCGTTGCGGGCGCGCTTCTCGGCCTTGCGCGCCGTTTCGACCAACTCGTCGCGCTTGGCCAAGGCGGTGTCGATCGTCTCGAACGTTAGCGCCCGCCGAGCCCAGTCGGCCTGTCCATCCCACTCCGGTTCGAAGCGCGACAAGAAAATGCACGCGCCGTCGCCTTTCGCGATGCACTCCGTTTCCACCGTCACGATCGGACGGCCGAGGATCTCGCTATCGTATCCGGCGAAATATCCCGCCGTGGCGTCGCACGCGCACTCGGTCGCGTCCGTAGGCACCGTCTGGTAGGCGAGGGCTTCGGCGGAGTCTTTCAGCTCGATCTCGCGGTAGAGCGTGCGTGCCTCCAGGTCGAACTCGAACCGGACCGTGCGTGCACGGCCCCCGCCGCGCAATTGGTGGAACACGGGAGCCGCTTGCAGCGCGAGGCGGGCGTTGTTGCTGAGTTCCTGGTAATTGGCGGCGGCGTCTTTACGTCCCA
>JAACEL010000454.1 GCA_011682535.1 Nitrospiraceae bacterium
CCGACGACGCCAGGAGGCGCCGCGTCGAGATCGAGCGTCAGCGGGAACCACTCGAGATCCCCCGGCTCGAAGGTGCGGGTGCGGAAGAACTCGGGCGGGGTACCGTCGAGGGTCGTCCCAAACACGTAGTGATAACCCTTGTGCGTGAAGACGAAGGGATCGGCGAGATAGCGGTCGGTCAGCAGTGTTGCGGCCTGAATGCCGTGGGACGCGCCGGACGGAAGCGGGCGGGGCTGGCGTTCGGGGTGACTGAGTAGAGCCATGACCGCGAGACCCAGGATCCACTGCGAACTCGATTTCACGGATGCTCCTCCTGTGTCCGCGCCTCTTCTATCACACCGTGCATCGGCGATCCAAGACCAAGTATATCTAAGCCCACCGTAACCGTTCACGTACAGGTGCGATCGCCCAACGCAGAGGCGCCAGTGAGGACAAGGCTGGCAACAAACGAGGCCGAAGGCATAGCGATGCTATGTCAAGGTTTTGTGACGCAGTCAGCCGACGCCACATGTTATCGTACCCCTGTTCATCGGGGCGCTGCTGGGCCGCTACGTGTTGCGCAAGTGGTTCGGCGACAAGTGCCCCAGTACGTGTACTATGGTTGCTGCGGGGTTCTCCGCAGGCGTGGGACTGATTACCATGCCCAATCTGGGCATGGTGATTATGACGAAGAGCGTCACCAAACTACCGTTCTAAGGAGATTGCGTAATGGGCGAACAACTGGCCATTCATGGCGGACCAAAGACCATACCGGACGGGACCATCAAACCGTGGCCCCCTATCGACGAAACGGACCGCAAGATGGTGCTGGCGTCGCTCGATGTAGACAATCACGCCGTCGGACCCAATTGTGGCGCTTTCGCGAAGGAATTCGCCGCCTGGAACGGCAACCGTTTCGCCCACACGGTCAACTCCGGCACCGCCGCGCTCCACATGGCCGTGGCCGCGTGCGGCTGCGGCGCAGGCGACGAGGTGATCGTGCCCGCTTACTCGTGGTCGTCGTCAGTTTCGTGCGTGTTGCACAACAACGCGATTCCGGTGTTCGTCGACATCGATTTCGACACGATGAACATCGACGTCAACAAGATTGAAGCAGCGATCACGGAGCGCACGAAGGCGATCATCGCCGTGCATCTGCACGGCCTGTCCGTGGAGATGGACCCGGTCTTGGACATCGCCAAGCGCCACGGGTTGCGTGTCATCGAGGACGCGTGCCAGGGTCACGCGGCCCTATACCGCGGGCGAAAATCCGGCACATGGGGCGATTGCGCGGCCTTCAGTTGCAACCACAACAAGTTGCTCTGCGCGGGCACAGGCGGGATGTTCGTGACGAACGACGAGGATCTGTTCGAGCGCGGACAGGCCCTCGGCTCGTTTGGAGAAACCCGGGAGCCGATCGACGACCCGGACTACCACGCCTACGCCAAGGCCTGGATGTACTACAACAACGATCTGAGCGCGTCGCTTGGACGCGCGCAACTGGCGAAGCTCGACGGTTACCTGGAGTGCATTCAGCAGAATGTAGCCGTGTTCGCGGCGGGACTGGCGGACGTGCCCCACATCATCCTGCCAACCGTGCCCGAAGAATGCCACCACAACTGGTACAATTACACGCTGAGATTCGACATGGATGCGTTGGGCCATGCCGGCGCGCCGCGCGCATTCCGCGACAAGATTGTGGCGGCGCTGGCGGCGGAGGGCGTCCCGTTCGGCGTGTGGCAGCAGTTTGTGCTGCCGGAGATGACGGTGTTCCAGGCCAAGAACGCCTACGGCAAGGCTTGTCCATGGTCGTGTCCGAACGCGGAGCCGGTGAACTACGCGCTGGAGCAGTATCCAATGGCGAAACGCCACTGCGAGACGCACACGTGCCTGGTCACGCCGTTGCGTCCGCCGAACGGGACGGACGTGGCCGAAATGCTGGCCGCGGGTGTTCGCAAGGTGATGGACAGCGTGACACAGCTAGACGCGTAGCGGGAAGACGCTGTCTCGCGCCGACGGGCCGCTACGGGTATTGCTCGGCGAGTTCGCGCGCGATCATGCTCCACTGGGTGAAGCGTTCGGGATGGTTCTCGCAGGTGTGCGTGTCTTTCAGGATCATCTCGACCACGCATCCCTTGGCGATCTCGAGCGTGCGGCGGATGTAGTCCCGCACGTAGGCCGCGTCAAACCCGCCGACGAGATGCGCGGGGTGCGGTTTCCATGAGAAGATACACCGGTCGCCGAGTTTCTCGGCGCAGACTTCGAGGTCGCTGGCAAAGGGCGATATCGATACGCGCCGGATGTTGGGGATGGAGAGCACGTAGTCGAGCTTCAGGGTGAGGTCTTCACAACAACCGTACCCATTGAGGCCGAAGCGCGAGAGCAGGCGGCGCTCGTATTGCAGCACGAACTCCTCATGCATCTCGGGGCCTACCTGGGCAAACTCCTGGGCTTCGGCGGAGGCCCACAGGTCGCGCGTGCGTAGGCGTTCAGGATCGTAGTCCGCCGCGGGCAACTCGTCCGTATATCCTACGCCGCCGGATGAGTGATAGGTGCCGTCGTTGTTCAAAGCGAGCAGGTTGAGTTCCTCGTACTGGTCGACTAGGTGGTGATAGCCGGCTTCGAGGAAGGCCATGGCGTCGTGCAACATGCCGGGGTTCTCGCACATGTCGCACATCACCTGCTCGAGCCCGCGCAGGTGGCAGTAGATCGAAGCCGGGTGAAACGAGAGGTGGCTGACCCCTTTCAGTCTGACGTCGAGGGTGTCGCCCACCAGCGACTGGGCAAAGTCCAGGTTTCGCTGAGAAGCCTCCGGGTCGTAGACAACCTCCGGGAACTTGAGTTTCTTGAGATCCGATGGCTCCTGAATCACCGGCACGTAGGTACCCGCGCCCTTCTCGGCCGAGCTGGCCGTCCACTGGCGTTCGATCCCCCAGCCCGTGTCGTGGATCGCCTCTCCGACGATCCACTCGGCCTCGATCACGCTATCGTCGCGGATGACCTCGGGGTAGAGCAAGCGGCCAAGGAGTTGATCTTCGAAATGGCGGGCGGCCTCGCTTTCGCATTGGAGATTGCTCTCCGGGTGAATCTCGCGCCAGCTTCCCTCGGGGAAGATGAGGATCATGGGACGCACGCGTTCGAGGGCGTTGTGACGCTGCCATTGCGCGCGGCGCTGCGCCATGATGGGTTGTTCGGCCAACTCTCGGACCCGCTTGGCCAGGTCTCGTACACGGGTGCGGTCCGCGATGGACATATGCTCGGCGGTTTCGGACACAGGGAAATATCTCCTTTCGTGGGACCGGCGGACGGCCTTCAGCGCTGCGGCTCCTTCGCGCCTTGTTCCTCCAGAATGCGGCGTAGGTGGTGGGCAAGCTCGCGCGTCCGGTATGGTTTCTGGATGAAGCCGGTCAGGCCTTTCCCCGCGAACCGGCTTACGACATCTTGCTCATTGTATCCGCTGGTGATGACAATGGGAATGCCGCTGCGGATACGGCGCAATGCGTGAAACGCCTCTTCCCCGTTCATTCGGGGCATCGTCAAATCGAGAAGAACGCAGCACACCTGCGCCGCATGCTGGCGGAAGATCTCCACCGCTTCCACGCCGTCCGCGGCGGTGAAGACGTCGAACCCGAGCCGCTCGAGCAGGCGTTTTCCCACAGAGCGCACCATTTCCTCGTCGTCAACAAGCAGGATCGTGCCGGAACCGCACCATTCCAGGCCCTCCTTAGGCTCGTCCACGTGTGGGCATACCACCCCGTCAAACACCGGAAACAGGATGCGGAAAGAGGTGCCCTGGCCTAGCTCGCTATGGAGTCTGATGGCGCCCTTGTGGCCGCGAACGATGCCCAACGTGGCCGCCATGCCAAGCCCCCGGCCGGCGAACTTGGTGGTGAAGAAGGGGTCAAACACCTTGGCCTGCGTCTCTGCGTCCATGCCGCAGCCGGTGTCATGGACCTCAATGTAGGTGTAACGCCCCTCGGGCAGTTCGTCGTTGAAACACGGCGTGGCCAGGTGGCCGCGGTCGCATGTGGTAACACCCGTGGCAATAGAGATCACGCCATTGGCGTCCCCGATGGCCTCGGAGGCGTTGGTGATCAGGTTCATAACGACCTGACGTAGTTGGGTCGGGTCGGCCTCGATCAATGGCGTGTTGTCCGAAAAGTTGTAGCGAAGAGATCGAGACCTCCAACAGGTTGGCCATTTCGAGCACAAGTCCGCGCAGGTCGATCGGCTGCGCCTCCAGGCTTCCCTTGCCGCTGTAGGCGAGCATGTGGCGGCACAGGTCGGCCGCACGGCGCGCGGCGCCTTCGATGTTGAACAGGTATTCGTTCGCCGGCGACACGCGCGATAGCGATGACGTCGCCAGGTCCACGTTCCCCAATACGGTCGTGAGCAGATTGTTGAAGTCATGGGCAATGCCACCCGCCAACACGCCCAGACTCTCCAGTTTCTGCGTGTGCTGCACTTGGGCCTCGAGCTGGCGCCGCTCCTCCTGCGCACGCGTACGTTCCGTCACGTCTTGTAGTATCACGAGCGCATGCGGTCCGTCGTCGAGTTCGATGATCCGCGTCGCGACTTCAACCGGGAAGCTCTCGCCTCCTTTGCGCAGATTGAGAGCCCTGCCCGAATAGCCGCCGGTGGCCTTCTGCTGGGCGATGACCTCCTCCACGATGGTCCTGGCGTCCCCGGCGATCAGGTCGCTCGCATGCAGGGACAGCAACTCCTCCCGCGAGTAGCCGAACACGCGGCACGCCAGCGCGTTGCAGTTGACGACCTTCCCCGCAAGCGTTTCGAGCAGTATGGACACGGGGGCCGCTTCGAACAGTTGGCGGAAGTGCTCTTCACTTCGCCGCAGCTTGGCGCTGGTGCGCTGGCGCTCCGCCGCGTAGCCAATCGTGTGGCCCAGCACGCGCAGCATGTCGATGACAGACTCTTCCCACGTTCGTTCCTCTCGCACCATGTCGAGTCCGAAGAAGCCCAGCAGGCCGGTGGAAGAGACCAGTGGTACATTGATGATGGACAGACTTTCCTGGGCCTCCAGCAGATCCTTGACGGCCTGAGCCTCAGGCGGCAGGTCGGCGAGACGGGGCACATGCAGTACTTCGCCGCTCTCGAACAGTTTTACCGCCCATGGAAACGCATCGACGGGTGCATCTTTCAGGATATCGTCGTGCCGTTCGAGACCGGGCGTGGCCCAGACATAGGAGCGTTCCACGTGGCTGCGGTCTTCAGACAAGAGCGTAGCGTAGCACCGGTCGACGTCCAGAAACTCGCCGATAGTCCGCAGGGCATCTTCGAGCACCTTGTCGATTTCGTCGGGCGCAGCGGCCAGAAACGCGTTTGAAACGCGGGCCACGATGCCCTCCAATGCCGAACGGTAGTGCAGTTCCTCGCTATGGCTCCTGCGCTCGGCCAATCGGCGCCGTACCCCAACCAGCCCACCCCACCCCGCCAGCCACAATACGGCAAAGGTTCCCAGCATTAGCACCATGGTGCGGCGATCTTGAGCAAGAAGCGGCGCCATCGGCAGAGAAATGGAGGCGCCCACCATCTCGCCGTCTTCGCCGAGACACGGCAGGCCAATATGGCGGTAACCTTCCTCAGGCAGAATCAGCGGCCTCATGTACCGCAAGCGCCGCTCGCCATCGCGGGTGACAAATTCATAGAACTCCGGTTCACCCGCCGCGAGGGCCTCGAGCGCAACGCGTTCCCAAGCATCGGGTTTGCTTCCGCAGCAGGGGGTGTATAGACAGGTCACTCGAAACCGCACACCAGAGGAGCCCTCGGCCAGATCAGAAAGATCGGGCGGGGATACCTTGGACTGGGCGCCGTCGTCCACCGGAAGCCGTTGCGGGTCCTGGGGGGCAATCTGGCCGCCTCTCTGCGAAGCGTGCCACGCAAGGACCGCTTGACTGCCCTCGCAGTAGGCCATCGCACGCGCCTTGGCGCCCGCCAGTGTAGCCAGATAGAGATGGCCCCCGGCCGCACCCGCGAGAATCAAGATGAGCGCCGTCCAAGTGCCGACGAGCACGTAGAGAAAACGGTCTGCCCGCAATGGGCGCTTCGGAAATTCAGTCAACGATCTTCCTGCCTGACCATATCACGGTAGACTCTCGAATGGAGGCAACGAGAAGAGGTTCGAGAATGACTCGGCGCCCGAGAAGTCCGCCACGGGGCTAGATATGTTTGCAGGCATCATGTTAGGCAAACTGGGGTGCTGCCGTCAACCTCGGCGGGCCGGTTTGCGCTTCGGCCCCCAGATACTGGTGATCCCCTCGTTTTGCTGATGCACGCCGGGGGTGCTGCGGCCGTCGCGCACGTACTTCTCGAGCAACGCCGTCAGACGGGCGACCACCTCGGGGTGCTTATCTTGCACGTTCGTCGTCTCGCCGATGTCCACGCTGAGGTCGTAGAGTTGAACGGGCGGCAGGTCGAGTTTGTCCGCCTCTTTCGGACGCGGATAGCTCCATCCTCCCGACCCGGGACAGAGCTCGAGCTTCCAGTGGCCTTGGCGGATCGAGAACGACCCGTTGATCGAGTGGTGCACGGTGGCTTCGCGTAACGGCGCGTTGGCTTTCCCGAGTAGTGCGGGAAGGATGGACACACTATCTTCCCCGGCGTTGTCCGGCAACGGTTCGCCGACGATCTCCGCCGCTGTAGCCAGTAGATCGGTCAGGCAGATCGTCTGGCCGCACTCGGTTCCCGCCGTAATCCGCCCCGGCCATCGGGCGATGAAGGGAATCCGGTGACCGCCCTCGTAGATGTCGGCTTTGTAGCCGCGGAAGTGGTAGCTGGGATAGTGTCCCAGGCGGTGCAGACGATCGAACTGCGCCATGGGCGAGCAGCCATTGTCCGACGTCACAATGAGAAGCGTGTTCCCGGCCATGCCATGGCGCACCAACGCCTCCATCACCTGACCCACCGTCCAGTCCACTTGACACACGAAGTCGCCGTAGGGCCCGATCCCGCTCTTGCCCTCGAACTCTTTGGTAGGCAGTATGGGCGTATGGGGCGCGGACAGAGGAAAGTAGAGGAACAGCGGCTTCCCGGGATCCTCGGCGGCGTGGCGATCGATGCAGTCGACCGCCTTGCGCGTCAACTGTGGCAACACGTCGACATGCTTGAAGCCGGGGGCAGTGGGCCCGCCCCGATAGAACGCCGTGCCTTTGCGGCCCTCGATCCGCCCCGTAGCCGCGGCCACCGCGGTGTCGTTCTCGACATACACGTAGGGCGTCATGTCGAGCGAGGCAGGGATCCCGAAGAAGTAGTCGAACCCCACACCGGTCGGGCCGTTGGCCACCGGCCTGGCGTAGTCCACGTTGCCGTCCCGGGCGGGCTCGCCGTCCGTCGTAGCCCAGTCGAGCCCCAGGTGCCATTTGCCCACACAGGCGGTCTTGTATCCGTGTTGGCGCAGGTAGGAAGCGACGGTCATGCGGGCCTTGTCCATCAGGCCCGGCGAGTAACCGCTGAGCACGCCGCTCTTGAGCGTGCTGCGCCAGCAGTAGCGCCCCGTCAACACGCCGTAGCGGGTCGGTGTACAGACCGCCGAACCCGAATGGGCGTCCGTGAAGACCATCCCCTCGGCCCCGAGCCGGTCCATGTAGGGCGTCGGAATCTTCGCGTCCTTGTTCAGATAGGCAACGTCACCGTAGCCCATGTCGTCGGCGAGGATGTAGACGATATGGGGGAGCGCGGCGGCGCGCGCCGTGTGTGTGCCTGTGTGGGTAGCCAACACGGCGGCGGCCGAAGCCGCGCCGGCCGCTCGCAGAAAATCGCGCCTGTTCATACACACTCCTGTTCGGTGCGTCTCTAGCCCGGATATTGACCGGAGAACACTGTTATTCAAGAGAGAATCGCGGTGAAACGTTCAGGTGCTAAGCATAGGGTCTTTTTCTTCCGAAATCACGTTTTTGGGACACTCTTGTCCTAAACAGCGGTTCGTGAACCACCAAATTCTCAGGACAGCAGTCCTGGGCCTCGTCAAATGCAGCGGACATCCATTCGAGG
>JAACEL010000455.1 GCA_011682535.1 Nitrospiraceae bacterium
CTTTTCCGCGTGGATTCTGGCGGGCCTCGTCCGCGCACGGATGGACGGCACGGCCCACTTCGTGCAGGAGTGGGGAACGCCGCCCACGAAACCGGCCGACATCCCGTTGGCCTGGCCGGCGTTGGCGTACACCTGCGCGGCCTCGGGACTTTGGGACGCGGCGGAAGCCTATCTCCAGAGCGCCCCGGCCCTGGCCGAAGGCGGCGATGAACCGTTCACCGCGTTGGGTGAACTGGCACTACGGACGCGCCAGGTTCCGCGCGCGAAGGACTACCTCGAACGCGCCACAAAGGCCTACCCCCAGAGTCCCAAGCCTTGGTTGCTGTTGTCCGACGTGGCGGCCGCGTCCCGAGACCTCGAACGCATCAAACAATGCCTGGCCGAAGCCGAGAAGCGCGGCGCGGCCAAAGAGGCCGTGTCCGGACGCAAGAAACGATATGGCCTCGCTCCCTCAGGCGACGCCGGCGTACGCACCGTCATCCGCTAACCGCTTTTCTTTGCTTCTTTCTTTTCTTGCGAAAAGAAAGAAGTCACTCCGGCGCGACGTACATGACCTTGCTGAAGAACTCCGTGCCGTCGCGCATCATTGTCAGCGCATCGCTCAGGTCTTCCAGCGCGACGCGGTGGCTGATGAGGGGGGCGACGTCGAGTTGGCCTGATGCCATGAACTCCAGCGCCAGCCGCCACTCGTCCTTTGGCATGCCCGCGTAGACGGAGTTCCACGTGCCCACCACCCGCAGTTCGTTTCGCAGGATGGCCCAGTAGGATTGCTGCGATAGCGTCATAGGCCCGGCCGGGTTACCCATCAGCACCACCGTGCCGAACGTGCGCGCGTTCGGCATGCATTGCTCCAACGCCGCCGAACTGCCCGAAGCCTCCACCACCACATCGGCCCCGTGCCCGGTGATGCCACGCACCCACCCGCCCAAATCATCCTGTTGAGCAGGATTGAATACGTGCTTGAACCCGATCTCCTGGGCGAACGCCACCTTCCGGTCATCGATATCCACCAGCAACACACTCCGCGCACCACATGTTCGCGCCCAGCCCCCCAGCATCAGACCGATAGGGCCCGCGCCGAAGATCAGGATCGAGTCGCCCGCATCGAGGCGTCCCCGGCGCATCGCGTGCAACGCGACCGCCGCCGGTTCCAGCATCGCCGCCTCTTCATACGACACCGCATCCGGCGCCGGGATCAGGTTCCACACCGGCACGTGCGCATACTCCGCGAACGCGCCGTCCGACCGCGAACCGAGATAATCGTAATCCTCGCACTGCGCGAACGCGCCCGTACGGCAAGCCGCGCACGTCTGGCACGGGATCAGCGGAAACACCGCGACGCGTTGTCCGACCCAATCGTCCGGCGCATTCGTCCCCACGGCGGCCACTTCGCCCGCGAATTCGTGACCGGGGATGGTGGGAAAGCGATACGTGCCCTTCGTAAACACGCGCGGGATATCCGATCCGCACACCCCACAGGCCTTCACCTTGACCAGCACCTCATCCGGGCCGATGTCGGGCGTGGGTACATCCTCGATACGCAGCTCGCCGATGGCGTGTAACAGACAAGCTTTCACGTCGCTTTCCTTTCGTGACAGGTACAGGCCTGCGAACACCGCAAAGGATAGCACGCTCGCGCCGCCCCATGCATGGACAATCACGCCAGAAAACCGATGATCTCCCACGCGCGCAACCCCCTCCGCGTCTCTGCGATGAGATACCCCAACGCAGAGACGCGGAGATCGCTGAGAAACGCGGAGGGCGGCGCCAGCGCACTGGCGGCGGACACGTATGGGTTGGACATCTTGGTGCCGAGCATCGAGTAATTCCGGTGTAATTCCGGTGACACCATACTTAATTGCTACTCGACACGAGTAGACCCGGTCTACTCGACGACCTCCCAGCGGCGCAGGCCGGTCGGGCAGAAGTAGGTGGGGATCACCTCGAACATCGGATCGAGGGATTTGAGCGCCTCGGTGAAGGCGCGCCGCCGTTCGCCCTCGGGGGGACACAGGATCGACAGCGATCCGCCTTCGCCGCCGGCCCCGTTCACTTTCCAGCCTATGGCGCCGTGTTCCTTGGCGAGGGCGATGACGCTGTGGGCGGCGTCGGACACAAGCGCCGGGTGCAGCGCGGCCTGCCCGTCGGTGTTGTCGATCATGCAGCGCCCAAACCTCTTCAGGTCGCCGGCGTAGAGGGCGTTCTTGCCTTCCCGGGCCGCTTTGCGCAGGGGGATGAGGGCGGACTTGTCGGCGCCTTCCTGGTCGAGCCCAGCGATTACCTGGCCGTGTACTTCGCTTGAAGAGTGGGTTTTGCCGAGGTACACGAGGAGCAAGCGCCGCTCCAATTCCCACCAGACGTCGTTGGGAATCTGGAGCTGGGACACACTGGCGTGGGGGTAGTCGAACATCTCGACGAAACAAATGCCGCCATGAGCAGAACAGATCTGATCTTGGATGCCGCACTGCAATCCGAGTTTCTCGGTCTCGACGCGATGGGCCAAGGCGGCGATCTCGTGGGGCGTGCGCTGTCCGGGGGTGAGCAGATCGAGCGCGCCAATCAGGGCGACGGTGACCGCGGCCGAGGTGCCGGTCGAGCAACCGGCGGGCACGGACGAATACAGGTTGATCTCGAACGAGAGCGTGTCGGGCAGCTCCATGATGTCGACCGACGCTTCCAGAAGCGGGTGGCGGATGTAGTTGTCGGGCGAATGCTCGATCGAATAGCGGTCACCGAAATTCTCGGCGAAAATCGTAATCCGGCCCTTCTCCGCGGGCTGCTCCTCAGTCACGTAGATCTGAACGCTCGCGTAGGGGTACACGGCCACGTTCAGCACCGCCCCCGTCTCGGCGAACCACGTGTCCGTCCAGCCACCCAAGTCACAGACACGAATTGGCGCAACGGCGTTGATCACGCGCCTCTTGCTCATGAACGTCCCCTCCTGTCGAACCGGATGCAGGGCGGCGCGCTCACGCCGCTTTCAAACGTGAATCAAGCGTACATCAACCGGCGTTACCAAACAAGAAACGCGGCCTGAATCGACGCGACTGGCCATGGGTGCTATCCAGGCACGCCGTTCCGGGTTTGCTTCTTGACGGGGTGATCGTACGTCATTGAACTGTTCCGGGATTCTGTCATCAGACTATATGGACAGTCGCCTATTGTTCCCCGGACTGGCTCTCCATGGCAGCCCGCATGGCCTGACGCAGTTCGTTTGCGGCGGCTTGCACATCGGGTGCGGCGGTGATGGCGGTGACGACGGCGATGTGGCGGGCGCCGCGTTCGAGCACTTGGGCGATGTTGTGGGCTTTGATTCCCCCCATGCAGGTGAAGGGTATGTGGAGGTGGGGGGCGATCTGGGTGATGGCGTCGGGGGCAATGTCGCCGGTGGTGACGGCCTTGGTGCCGGTAGGGAAGATGGGACCGATGTTGACGTAGCTTGCGCCGGCTTGCTGGGCGGCGAGGGCTTCTTCGAGATCGTGGGTGGAGGCGCCGAGGATGAGTTCGGGGGCGATGCGGCGGGCCGCGTCGATGGGCAGGTCGTCCTGTCCGAGATGGACGCCGTCGGCTTCAACGGCGAGGGCAATGTCGACGCGGTCGTTGACGATGAGCAGTGCTCCGGCCGCGCGGGTGCGTTCGCGGAAGGCGCTGCATCGCTCGAACAGGGCCTGTCCGCAAAGATCTTTCTCGCGGATTTGCACGAGGCCCACGCCTGCCTGCAGGACGGCGTCGAGTACGTCGAGTGCGCTGCGTCCGCCGCAGAAGGATTCGGTGATGACGGCGTACACGTCGGTCTGCTTGAGCCGGGCCATGCGTGCCGAGTGATCCATCAGCCGCCTCCCACGAATCGGACGAGTTCGAGGACGTCGCCTTCTTCGAGGGTGGTGGTGGTGTAGTCGGTGCGTTCGACGATGACGCCGTTGCGCTCCACGACGGTGGCGGCGGGTTGGAGGTTGGAGGCCACGAGCAGGGCGGTTATGGTTTCGTTGCCGGCCGTTTCGCGGAGGCGGCCATTGACGGTGATTTTCATCGTGTGTTCTCCCGATGTGGTTTGGGGCTCGAGAGGATTATACACGACAAGGGCGTGGGCGCTGTAGGGGCTCGCGCCCGCGTATCTACGCGGCGCGGGTGGGGGATTCCTCGGCTTCG
>JAACEL010000456.1 GCA_011682535.1 Nitrospiraceae bacterium
CTCCAACCCTTGCTTCGAGGTCTGGTTCCTGGCCCACTTCATCAAGACCCATCGTGAATTCGCCAATGCGGATGAGACTGTTGGCGAACTCACCAAGCGTTGGAAGAAGAGATTCAAGCAGCCCTACGGCAAGGCCGATGCGGGGAACTACGAGAGACTTCGTCCGCTGCTGGACAAAGCCATCAAGAACGCGCGCTCGGTCCGGGAGTCCCCTCACCGCAAGACAAAGCACATCGTGGACTGCAATTCTTCGACGGACGTTTATGAACTCGTGAGCAAGCTGCTCGGAAAAGAGGAGGAATCGTGATGACCCAGGCTGGACTTGTATTGAGTCTTCTGGCGGCAATGCTGGCAGCGTTTTCGGCGTCGGCCGCGACGGTGTCCATCGCCGCGGATCGGATGGCGGAGGTGGACGGGAAGCGGATGTTTATCCTGGGGCTGTATGAGAACCCAGCGGATGACGCGGTGCTGGATGAGGTGGCGGCGGCGGGGTTCAACCTGGTGCGTGCGGCGGGCAAAACGGAAGCGCTGGATCGTCTGCATCGACGAGGGCTGGGGGCGTGGATCAACACGGGTAGTGCCATCGACCTGAGCGTCAATGTGGCGAACAAAGAGCAGAGCCTGCGCGAGATGGTGGACGATTATGCGCAGCATCCGGCGCTCTATGTGTGGGAAGTGCCCGACGAAGCGCTCTGGAATTGCTGGTACAGCGCCGTCAACTGGCGGCGCGGTATCGAGCCTAGCGCACAGCGCAAACTCGTCGATGCGCTCACCGACAAAGCCTTGGCCGCCGCCCTCCGCGAACAACGTGACCAGGCCAATGAACTTTACCACCGGGGCGACTTCGCCGCAGGCGAAGAACTCGCGGACGATATCTGGCGCAAACTGGGCAAGGAATCGTCAATCCGCAACATCAGCATTGCGAACTCGCGGGAACGTGCCGACAAGATGTGCGGGGGCATGAAGCTCGGCTACGATCTGCTCCGGAAAATTGATCCCGCCCACCCGGTCTGGATGAACCATGCGCCGCGCAATCAGATCGCTCAACTCGCCGCGTTCAACGAGGGCGCCGACATTGTGGGGTGCGACATCTACCCGGTGCCGGTGTACAAGACGGGCCACTCGGACCTGTACGACCGCTCGCTCTCGGCCGCGGGCAGCTACACGCGCCGCATGCAGGAAGCGGCCCCGGGCAAGCCGGTGTGGATGGTCTTACAGGGATTCGGCTGGGCCGACCTGGACAAGGACGCCACGGAGGAGAAGATTGAAGAGAATCCGCGGCCGACGCTCAAGCAGTCGCGGTTTATGGCGTACAACACGATCGTGCGTGGCGCGCGCGGCATCCTCTACTGGGGCACGGCCTACATCGAGAAGGACTCCGAGCTATGGAAGAACCTGATGATCCTGGTGCGAGAACTGGCCGGCCGCCAGCCGCTGCTGTCCGCGCCCGACTCCCCCATCGTCAAAGAGGTCACCCTTGCGCAAACGTGGGGATCCGTCGATCGTGGCGTCGAAGTGCTCGCGAAGGACGTCGATGGAAAGACGTGGTTCATCGTGGCCAATGAGTACCCCGGCGTGCTCACTTACACGCTGCACGGCCTGGAAGCGTTGAACGGCACCACCTATGCCGACGCCGAAGCGGATCGCGAGGCCACCGTCCAAGACGGCACACTGAGTCTGACCATCCGAGGCCAAGGGATACAGATACTGGCGCCGCAACCGGAACGTCCGGCTGCGTAGAGCGGCGCCTTTTCAGCGTTTAGATAGCGTCACAAATCTTCCGGCAGCGCCGCGCTGGATCCGTCATTCGCCCGCTTCGTAGTCTTCCGGATAGTTGATCTCGAGGTGGAGGTCTTCGAGCTGGCGCGGGAATACCTCGTTCGGAGCGCCCATCAGCAGATCCTGCGCGCGCTGGTTGAGCGGGAACGCGATGACCTCGCGGATGTTGGGCTCGTCGGCCAACAACATGACGATGCGGTCGAAACCCGGGGCGATGCCTCCGTGAGGGGGCGCGCCGTAGTGGAACGCACGCCACAGCGCCGGGAACTTGCTCTTGACGACGCTGGCGTCGTAGCCGGCGATCTCGAAGGCCTTCAGCATGACTTCGGGGCGGTGGTTACGGATAGCGCCCGATGAGAGTTCGACGCCGTTGCAGACGATGTCGTATTGATAGGCCAGCACGTCGAGCGGGTCTTTGTTCAGCAGCGCATCGAGATCCCCCTGAGGCATCGAGAATGGGTTGTGCGAGAAATCGATCTTCTTCTCGTCCCCGTTGTATTCGAACATCGGGAAATCGACGATCCAGCAGAACGCCGCCAGCGACCGGTCGATGATGTCGAGCGTTTCGGCCAGGTAAATGCGCACCTTACCCATCAACGCGTTCGTTTCCGCGCGGTCGCCCGCGCCGAAGAACAGGGCGTCGCCCTCCTCCGCGCCGGTCGCTTCGAGCAACGCGGCCTTTTCGGCGTCGCTGAGGAACTTGACGATCGGGCCCTTCATGTCGCCGTCGCGCAAGGCCACCCAGGCCAGGCCCTTGGCGCCTTCGCCCTTGGCGAACTTCTCGGCGTCGTCGAAGAACTTGCGCGGCCGCGCGGCCACACCCTTCGCCGCGATCACTTTCACCGCGTCCGCACCCGCAAACACCCGCAGTTCACAGTTCGCGAAGATCTCCGTCGCGTCGACCATTTCCATGCCATAGCGCAGGTCGGGCTTGTCGCAGCCGTACTTCTCCATGGCTTCCCGATACGGAATCCGCGGGAACACTTCGGAGACGATCTTCTTGTTCGACAGTTCCTTGAACAGGCGCACCATGAGGGCTTCGAGTTCGATAAACAGGTCGTCCTGCGTGATGTACGCCATCTCGATGTCGATCTGGTAGAACTCGCCGGGGCTGCGGTCGGCGCGCGAATCCTCATCGCGGAAACACGGCGCGATCTGGTAGTAGCGGTCGAAGCCCGACGTCATCAGCAACTGTTTGAACTGTTGCGGGGCCTGCGGCAGGGCGTAGAACTTGCCCGGGTACAACCGGCTGGGCACGAGGTAATCGCGCGCGCCTTCAGGCGATGAACTGGTGAGGATCGGCGTGTGGAACTCGACGAAGCCGCGCTCGGCCATATGCTGGCGAACCAACGCCATGCATTTCGAGCGCAACAGCAGATTCTTGTGCATGCCTTCGCGGCGCAGGTCGAGGAAACGGTACTGCAACCGCAGTTCCTCGGACGTATCGAGATCCTGGTTGACGGGGAAGGGCAATTGGTCGCACTTCGACTCGATCGCGAAGGCCTTGGCCACGACCTCGATCTCGCCGGTCGCCAAGTTGGGATTGATGGTGTCTTCCGAGCGGGGCACGACCTCCCCGGTGATCGTGAGGACCATCTCACTGCGAACGTGTTCGGCCGTCTCGAAAAAGTCCTGGCCGGGGTTCACGACAACCTGGGTTAGACCATAATGGTCGCGCAGATCGATGAAGATAACGCCGCCGTGATCGCGCTTGCGATGGACCCACCCCGACAAGCGTATCTCTTCGCCCACATTGTCCTTGCGCAAGGCGCCACACGTATGCGTTCTATAGGGATGCATCTACCAACTGTCTCCAAAAACCGGCCTAGAAATGCCCTTCAGATTGAGCCGCGTATACTACTGACTGCCCGGCGTGTTGTCAAATCCCCAACCAATGATCGTAACCGGAGCAACGGGCATTACGAGATCTCTCGCTTCGCTCGAGATGACAATGCTGGGCAGATGAAGAGACGGAGGAGGCCTACAGGTGTTTGCATCTGTCATTTCGAGCGCAGCGAGAAATCTCATGGTCACCCACGGCGCGCGCGGACGCCGGAATCATGGGGAATCATGAGGAATCAGCGATGCTCGACCGGCGTCCCAAGGCCGATGTAACGGCATCCCCGCTCTTCGGCACGTGTGTTAGTCCCTACATGGATACGCGAAGCCGTCGCACTGTTTCAGAGGCCAAATTGGGAAACAAGAGTCATTTTCTTGACACTTAATACGATTAGGGCGATATCTTTTGTGTCAATACTGCTATAGACGCGGCAATATTGAATAGTGCGACTCATAAGCGCCTATTGGCGGAGCCCAAAAGGAGCGAATGAGCCAGGGAAACCAGGTCAGTACCACCCAAACCAGACC
>JAACEL010000457.1 GCA_011682535.1 Nitrospiraceae bacterium
TCCGGACTCACCCGGCACCCGTAGTCCGCCAGCCACGGCCACACCGCCACCATCACCGCCACCACCCGCGCCGCGGATCGCCCGTGCAGGTCACGCGCGAGTCCGTAGACGGGAGCCACCAGCAGCGTCGCCGAAATCAGCGAAGCCAGGATACACGCCCGTTCTAGATCGGCCACCACCAGATGAACCAACGCGCCCAACGCTGGGTAGAGGATGGGAATCTTGGGATTGACGGAGAAAAACTCGCCGTTGGCGAAATGGCGCGCCGTTTCGAGATAGTGAACGGCGTCGGCCGTGTCGAGCACATTCGGCAGGGCACGCAGCATGAAGGCCCGAAACGCCAGGGATAGAGCCAGAAGAAGCGCGAGGTCGCGCACCGCACCTTCACTGCTTTGCTTGTCGTTGTCCACAGGGCATGATTGTACGCACGGCCCCGGACGCGGTCAATCCGTGGATGCCGCCGTGGTGGCTGTGCCTTCGAAGTCCGTGGAAAAACCGAATCGCTCGAAGATGTCGCCAAAATCCTCGCGGATACCTTCCTCGGTGAGGCCGTATTGCTCAAGCGAATACGCGTGGCGGCTCCGGTGCGCGCGCGCGCGATGCGTTTCCACCTCGAGGTACGCATCGAACGCGGGCGTCAGGGCAATCCCCAGCCGTTCGTACAGATCCAACACCGCCGCCTTCGGGTCACGCGTGAGGTCGTCGTAGCGCAGGAAGGCGTGCCGGTTCTCCGGCCAGCCGGCCAGGCACTCGATCGGATGGCGATACTGGTAGTGGGCCATTTCGAGCAGCATGTCGCGCAGCAGCCAACCCCGCGAGTCGTTGCCGAACTGTCCCCAGAAGAACGACAGCAGACTCAGGAACGAAGGCACGGCCTCGTAAGGACGCCGCACGTTGCACACGATCTTGCAGTCGGGGAAGGTCCGATTGAGGACGTCGATCTTGCCGCTGAATTGGGGATTCTTGGAAACCAGCCGCTTGTGCGTACCATGAACATACAGGTGGCGCTGGACGCAGGCCTTGTAGAACGCCATCACGCGATCCTGCAAAGCGGTCGGCAGGTCCGTATCAAAGCGCGTGTGAGCCCATAGCTCGTCGGGAAACGGAAACCCCAGCAGCATAAACCCCGTCGCGAACAGATGCACGAGAACCAACTCGTCTTCTTCGGGTTGGAAAAGACTCGTGTGGTGGATCTTGTGCAGTTCCCTCGCCAGCCGGTTCTCCGCCGCGAGGCATGCGCGCTTGGCCCACCCGCCCAGCCACCGATCGGCCGCACCCACCGCCATCCACAACTTCCGCTCGACGATCGCCGGGGCAAACAATACCTCCCACAGACAAAACGCGGTGAACTGCTCGCTGTCATTCGCCAGTAGCCGATGGATGAGCGTCGTGCCGCTCCGATGCAAGCCCACTACAAACACCGGCTCGCGCACTTCGACCTTCCGATACGCCGGAAACAACAGGTCGTCCAGCGCAAATGCCGCCCGATGCAGCAGCATCGAGAAAAAAAACAGCGGATAGCCGAACACTACCACCACCGCTCGCCGAAGCGTCAAACGGCCCCCGCCGCGAAACACCGCCCGAGCCGCCAGACGAAGAAAGCCCCAAAGCCCGAGGGGCAACGAGTCTGTTCGGTATTCCGGAATGGGACGGCCATCCACCTTGACGCACTCCCCACTGGTCACCATGAGCATGGTACAGGATGCCGGGCGGGCAGTCCAAGGGGCGATGGCCGTCCCAAATCGGCGGGTAAGAGCAAGCCGTGACACCAATTGGAGACGTCGGACACGCCAAACGCGCCCACTGGCCGCTCTATTGCGGAATGCGGATTGCGGAATGCGGAATACCGTTCCTGTCAAGAGCAGCTTGCTGGCTTGATTCGCTGTCTTGTTCGGAGTGACGGACCAATGATAGAATCGGCACTCTGTGCCGCCGGGAATCGGCTGCGGGCGGCGCGACGCTCATGACTGCAACACAGAGGGAAATCGAGTACCGTGAGAAAAATCACCGTTCAGGTTCAGGACGACCATCTGGGCGTTCTCTCCCGCGCAAAACCCATTACGGCCATCGGCGAGTTGATCTGGAATGCACTCGACGCGGAAGCCAGCGAGGTGCGCGTCGATTTCGAAGAAAATCAACTCGGCGGGGAGGAAACCGTCCGCGTTCGTGACAACGGTCACGGCCTGGACTACGACTACGCGCTGGTGGTCTTTCAGAACCTGGGGGGATCCTGGAAGCGCGAAGGCGAACGGACGGGGCAACTCCGGCGCGCGCTGCACGGACGCTACGGCAAGGGCCGCTTCCGCGCGTTCTCTCTGGGCAACCATGTCGAGTGGGCTACAACATTCCGCTCGAACGGCTGCTGCAGGCACTATCGCATCCAAGGTAAAGCGGCCACGCTGGGTGAGTTCGAGTTGAGCGACCCGGAAATCGCCAGCGGCGGCACTGAAGCTCTCACGGGACTCACCGTGAAGATCGCCGATCTGGCGTCCAACATCGGCCAGCTGCGCGGCCTCAAGGCCTTGCAGGAAATCACCGACATCTTCGCGCCCTATCTGCGCCAGTACCCGGGCGTCGGCATCGTCTACGACGGCATTCCGCTCGACCCGGCAAACGCCGAGGAGCATCGCGCCGACTACGACCTCGGCGAGTTGGTGCTTCCGGGTGGCGATCGCATTCAGGCGGCGCTGACCATTGTCGAATGGACCATGCCGGGCAAACGCGGGTTAATGCTGTGCGACGAGAACGGGTTCGCGCTGCACACGGTGCGCCCGAAGCTTCATGTGCGGGGATTCAGCTACACCGCTTATGTCAAGTCGGCCCATATCTCCGCAATGGAGAACGAGGGTTTGCTGCAACTGGAAGGGATGGCTCCCGACGTGGCCGTGCTGCTCGACGCGGCCCGCACCGCCGTGCGTAAGCACTTCGCCCAGCGCGAAATTGACCGCGGCCACGACATCGTCGATCAATGGCAGGAACTGGGAATCTACCCTTACACGGCGCCCCCGGCCAACGTCGACGAGGCACGTGAACGCCAGATTTTTAACATCTACGCCACCCATCTGGGCCAGCATGCCGCCCTCGCCAAGTCGAGCTTCGCCAACAAGCGTCTGATGCTGCGTCTGATTCAGGAACTGGTACACGCCAAGCCAACCGGCGTGGCGCGCATCCTGGACGATCTCGTCTCCTTCCCGGCCGAGAAAGAACAGCAGGTGCTGGGGCTGTTGGAAGAGTAGTGTTGCGAGTCAAACTGTTGCTGCCTCCCCGGCATACCACGTTCATGAGCCGAGAATCTTTCCGAGCGCCCGCAGCAGCGCGTCGATCTCCTCGTCCGTACCGATCGTTATGCGAAGCGCGTTGTCGAGCCGCCGTGCCGTAAAATGGCGCACGATGATATCGCGCCCGCGCAGGGCCTCGAACAGAGCCTTGGCGTCGGGCGTACCGTCCCACTGGGCCAACACGAAATTGGACTGCGACGGCGGGACGACAAACCCCATTTCGGTCAGCGCGGCCGTGAGCCGCTCACGCGTCGCCCGTACACGTTGGACGTTTGCTTGCATCGTGTCGCAGTCGTCCAACGCCGCGGCGCCCACGGCCTGCGCGACGGCGTTCATGTTGTACGAGTCTTTCACCTTCATGAACTCGGCGATGACCTCGGGACGCGCCACCGCCGCGCCCAGCCGCATCCCGGCCAGGCTGAAGGATTTCGAGAAGGTACGCATCGCGATCGCGTTCTCGAACTGCTTGGGAAGGTCCATGCAATTATCGTCCGCGAAGTCGACATAGGCCTCGTCGATCACCACGATACCGTCGAAACCGCGGCAAAGCCGCTCCACATCCTCGCGCGGAGCACACACGCCCGTCGGCGAATTCGGCCGCGGCAGGAAACACAGCCGCGCGGGCGTGTCGAAGAATGCTGTGGGCAATTGGAAGTCGTCGTCGAGGTCCACAAGCTTCAGTTTCGCCCCGTGCAACAACGCGAGGGTCTCATAGAGCGTGTACGTGGGGTACGGCGAAAGCACCGTGTCGCCTGGGTCCACGAACGTCCGGATCGCGAGCGACAACAACTCGTCCATGCCATTGCCAACGATCACCCATTCGGGGCCGTCGTAACCGTAAACCCGTGCACATGCGGTGCGCAGGTCGCAACGCACTCTCGGGCAGATCGCGCAGGGCGGCCATCACCTTCGGCGAGGGCGGATACGGGTTCTCGTTGGTGTTGAGCTTGATGACGCCGGAACCCTTGGGCTGCTCGCCGGGCACGTACCCTTCAACGTTTTTCAGGATATCACGCTGATACTTCACTTTCTCATCTCCACGGCGCGCGCGTGCGCGACCAGCCCTTCGGCCTCCGCCAGACGGCACACGTCGCCGGCGTCTTTCAGCAACCGCTCGTGCGAATACGACAGAATGCTCGTCACCTTGCGAAAGTCCTCCGCCGACAGCGGAGAAGAAAATTTCGCGCGCCCGCTCGTCGGCAGGATGTGGTTGGGTCCGGCGTAGTAGTCGCCGAGGGCCACCGGCGTGAGCCCGCCCAACATCACGGCGCCCGCGTTCTGTGTCTTGTCGAACACTTCGCGGGGGTTCTCCGTCTGGATCGACAGGTGCTCGGGGGCGAACCGGTCGGACAGACGGACGGCCTCGTCGAGGCCGCGCACGACGACGATCGTGCCCTGGCCCGACAGCGACGCTTCGATAATCTCCTGGCGCGGCAGACTGGCGCGCTGCTCCTCAACGGCCGCTTCGATCTTCCGCGCCATCTCCATCGACGTGGTCAGTGTGACGCTCCGGGCCTCCTCGTCGTGCTCGGCCTGGGCCAGCATCTCGGCGGCCACAAACTGCGGATTGGCTTTGTCGTCGGCAATCACCAGCACCTCCGACGGACCCGCCTCCGAGTCGATGTCGCAGACGGGACGCACGAGGCGCTTGGCCACCGTCACGTAGGTGTTGCCCGGGCCCGTGATCTTGAGCACGCTGGGAATTTTCTCGGTGCCATAGGCCAACGCGGCCACGGCCTGCGCCCCGGCGACGCGGAATACGCGGGTGGCGCCCGCCATCCGGGCCGCGGCGATGACCACGGGATGGATGCTGCCTTCCCACGAGGGCGGGGAGACCATGACGATCTCGCGCACACCCGCCACGCAGGCCGGCACGATGTTCATCAACACCGACGACGGATAGTAAGCCTTGCCGCCGGGCACGTAGACGCCGACGCGTTCGAGCGGGGTCACCCGCTGGCCGAGCACGGTGCCGTCTTCGGAAATTTCCTCCCACGATTCGCGCAGGTGGCGCTCGTGGAAGGCGCGGATGTTGCCGTGCGCGCGCTCGAGCGCGGCGATCAGTTCCGGATCGACCTGCGCCGCGGCCTCGTCCATCTCTTCAGGCGTCAGCTCGAATTGGCCGGGCGTAAGCGCCACGCCGTCGAACCGCTCGGTGAACTCGGCCACCGCGGCGTCGCCGCTTGTACGCACGGCGTTCAGGATAGCTTGAACGGCTTCAGTTTTCTCTTGAAGCACGGCATCCGCATCGGGCCCGAAAGCCGCGGGACACAGCCGCCGCACGGCCTCGTCGTACACGGCGTCGCTGGTAATCTCGAGGGTCGTAATCATTGTCCTGTTCCCCATTCTAGCCCCGGACACGCTCGATTTGCGCGCCCAGTCCTGCCAGCCGCTCCTCGATGCGTTCGTAACCGCGGTCAATATGGTACACGCGGGAGATGGCCGTCTCCCCTTTTTCCGCGACGAGCCCCGCGATAATGAGTGCCGCGCTGGCGCGTAAGTCGGAGGCCATCACCGGTGCGCCGCTCAGCGACTTTACACCGCGCACAATGGCCGTATTCCCGTCGAGATCGATGTCGGCCCCCATGCGGGCGAGTTCGGCCACCTGCATGAAGCGGTTCTCGAACACGGTCTCCTTGATCACGCTGGCGCCCTCGGCCACACACAGCATTGTCATCACCTGCGCCTGCAGGTCCGTCGCGAACCCCGGGTAGGGCTGTGTGGCAATGTCCACGCCCTTGAGGCCGTTCTTCGCGGCGGCGCGGATCTTCGAACCGTGGATCTCCACCTCCGCCCCGGCCTCGCGCAGTTTCGCCAGGAACGACGGCAGGTGATCGGGATTCGCGTTCAACACCGTCACGTCGCCGCGCGTGGCCACACCGGCGGCCAGGAACGTGCCCGCCTCGATGCGGTCGGGGATGACGGCATGCTCCGCGCCTCCGAGCGAATCGACGCCCACGATGGCGATCAGGTCCGTTCCCGCCCCGGAGATCTGCGCGCCCATGGTGTTGAGGAACTGGGCCAGGTCGACGATCTCGGGTTCGCGGGCCACGTTGTTCAGGCGCGTAACGCCGTTGGCGCGCGACGCGGCCATCATCAGGTTCTCCGTCGCGCCCACACTGGGGAAATCCAGCGCGACGTCGGCGCCCTGGGGCTGTCCGTCCGCGAGGACGTAGCCGTCTTCGATGGCAATCCGCACACCCAGCGCCTCGAGTCCTTTGAGGTGGATGTCGACGGGGCGCGTGCCGATCGCGCAGCCTCCGGGCAATGACACCTTGGCCTTGCCGTAGCGCCCGAGCAGCGGCCCGAGCACAAAGAACGAGGCGCGCATCTTGCGCACGAGGTCGTAGGGGGCGGTCTGCGACTCGACCGTAGACGGGTCCATGGTCATGAAGCGGCCGGTGAACTCGACCGCCATCCCCATGCCCGCCAGGAGCTTGTCCATCGAGAACACGTCGTGCAGGCACGGCACATTGTGCAGCACGCAAGGGCTTTCGGCGAGCAATGTCGCCGCCATCAGCGGCAGCGCCGCATTTTTCGCCCCGCGAACCTGCACCGAACCGTGCAGCGCCGTTCCGCCACGTACGAGGATCTTGTCCATTACCGTCCACCTATCCGGCCGCGCCGTCTTGAGCACGTATCCGCCATACCCACAGTGGGTGTGCGCATACGACGCCGTTTTCA
>JAACEL010000458.1 GCA_011682535.1 Nitrospiraceae bacterium
GCGGGTTCGAGGGCGGCCGAGGCGAGAGACTCGGCCGGCGTTGCCGGGAGGGGCAGGCTCATGGCCTCGACGAGAAAACCGGCGACGAGGCCGGCGAGCGGTTCGGGTATGCCGGTGGTGGTCAGGCCGGCGCCGGAGCGCGTCGCGGCTTCACACGCCAACCGGCAGGCCCCGGTGAAGCCGCGGGAGCCCGCCAGAATAAAGACGTGGCCGAAAGTGCCTTTGTGGCCTTCGGCGGGCCGTTCGGGCAACAGGGCGCGCGCATGTTCTCGGTCAAGTGGAATACTCATTGGCAGCATCCTAGTGGCTCGTGGAACCGGAATCAAGGCAGGCGTTCGGAGAACCTGGATTCAAGGGCCAAGAACAACAGCGTAATGTACTGTGGCACAGTCGGTTGCATCGCGCGGCCTCGTTCCGATTACGGTATCTCCATTCAACTGTCATCTCGACCGCAGGGAGAGATCTCGAACCACTCCTCGCTCAAGTCTTTTCACTGGGCCAGTACATGGACGAAGTATCGATGATTCCGTGGCAAGAGATTTCTCCCTTCGGTCGAAATGACAAATTGTGCGCAAGTCTGAATTCTGGCCGATCTGACTGGAACAATTTTGGACTCGGAGCAATGAGAGGTACGAAACCGATCGCCTACAGCCATTCCAGCGCGGCTTCGGTCACGGCGTCGACCGTGATGCCCAGCATGCAACGGTGGTCGGTTTCGCAGACGGGCTTCTGGCACGGGCCGCAGTCGACGTCGAGCCGCAAAAGGCGTCCGCGCTCGTAAGGGCCAACGCTATAGGCGGGCCGCGTGGGGCCCATGATGCAGATGACGGGGACGTCAAAGGCGATGGCCACGTGCCGGGCGCCGCTGTCGTTGCCGACGAGTAAATCGAGTGCGGCGATCGCGGCCTTCATGGTGTCGATGGTCGGCTGTCCGCCGTCGGGACTGATGAGGGGATGCCGGGCGGCGGCGAGCACGGCGTCGCGGGTTTCTTCCTCCCCCGGCCCCGTCAGCAGCACGCATTGGGCGCCCGCGCGTTCGGTCAATTGGTCGGCCACGGCGGCGAAGCGTTCGGCGGGCCAACGTTTGGCCGGCCCGAATGCCGCGCCGGGTGCGATGCCCACGCAGGGACCGGAGCCGCTCATGTGGGCCTCTACCTCTCGCGCCACATCGGGATCGGTACGAAGCTCGAGTCCCTTCCCGTCATTCTCACAGCCGATTGCCTCGACCAGCGTGAGGTATTCGTCGGCCATGTAGACGGGCTGGATCTTGCCGTCTACGCGGTGGGGCGGTACCCGCCGGGTGAGCAGCAATCCGCGGCCGTCGCGGTCGTAGCCCAAGCGCTGGGCCGATCCCGCCAACCGGGCCAACAGTGCCGCGCGGAAGGCGTGCGGGAAGGCCACGGTCAGGTCGCGTGCGTGGGGACGCAGCCGCCGGGCCACGCGGAGGGTTTCGACGATCCCGGGCCGGGCGGGTATCGCGACGAACTCGGACAACCAGGGCAGCCCACGCAGCAAGGCGCAGGCGGAGGCGCGTCCGGCCACGGCGAGTCCGGCATCGGGGAAGCGCTGATGGAGTGCCCGCAGGGCGGGCGTGCACATGGCGACGTCACCGATCCAGTTCGGCACGAGCGCGAGGATTCTCTTGGGAGGCGATTGCGTCATACGGCCAGCATCGTACCGTCACGGGGGATGTGAAGCAAGTGGGCCCCGAACGCCGGGTAGCGTATTGTGGCGCGCCCGAAGAGCTTGGTTACGCGCGAGATACGCTCAGCCACGCCATCACCAGGTGGGCGAAAACCACTCTCGAGTCGCCGACGAGGCTGAGCTTGCTCCGCGCGCCACGGCGAAGTTATCCGGCGATTTGGGAAGTGGGCCACTTTTCAGTGGACTACTTCTCGGGCGGGTCGCCGACGTGGTCGGCAAGGCGCGACACGAACTCGTCGTCGCCAAGGGTCTTTCGGTACACCCTCTCGTGTTCCTTGAAGTGGCTGCGGGAGATCTCGATGAAATCGACAATGGCCCGGTGGAGAATGGCGAAAAAGAAGATGAAGAAGAGGCTCAGATAGAAGGCGAATCGGCGGGGCGAGTCGGTACTGGTAGTCATTCCGACACCGAGCAACAGCGCGAGCGGCATGGCGAGCAGCAGATAGAAACTGATCGGGCGGCGCTTGTGGGCACGCTTGAGACCTTCGCGTAGGTGGTACCACAACGTCTTGTGCGGCATAGTGTTATCGTCTTTTGGATCCAAGGGCCTTCTCCCGGATGGGATTATACCACGTAACCGGGGAGTGGGTTATCAGGACGCTCGCTGTGCGAGCAACAGCGCGCCGACGAGGACGACGGATTCGCCAAGGGCGCAGGGGACGATCTCGAAGCGGTCGCGGAAGGGGCCGAAGACGTATTCGTTGGCCCAGTGGCGAACGGGCGTGAGCAGGACATCGCCCATCAGCGATACGCCGCCGCCGAGCGCGATGCGTTCGGGATGGAAGAGCGTGATGGCGTTGGCGAGGGCGAGGCCTATTATGCGGCCAACGCGCTCGATCTCGTCCAACGCCCGCGCGTCGCCTTGCGCGGCTGCTTCGGCCAGCATCGGACAGGTGATGTTGGCGGCCTTCCCGCCGCATAACGCGGCCAGAGGCGTCTCGGCGAGTGGATCTCCTGCCGCGCGCTGGCGGCGTTCGATCGCCCATCCCGAGCAGAGCAGTTCGAGCTTGCGGGCTTCGCCGGGCGTGCCGGCCTCCCAGTCGGGCACGAGGGTATGCCCCACTTCAGACGCGCCGCGGCCTTGGCCGTCTTGAAGAACACCATCGATCACAAGCGCGCCGCCGATACCGCTGCCGATGTTCGAGTACATGAAATGGCGCGTGCCTTGACCCGCCCCGAGGCAGTATTCGGCCCAGCCGGCAGCGTTGGAATCATTGAAAACGAAGGTTTCGAGTCCGAGGCGCTGTTCGAACCATGGCTTCAGATCGAATCCGCTCCATCCCTCGACCTGGTGCGAGGTCAACACCTTGCCCGTCGCGCTCTCGACGGGACCGCCGAAGCCGACGCCGATGCGTGAGACACTCCGGCCGGCCTCTTCAATAAGGCCGGGGACCTCTTGGGCGAACCATTCGAGAATGGCCTCCGCGCCGCCCTCGGCGGGGGCACGCCCACGCCGCCGGGCGACGAGCGTTCCATCGCGATCGCCGAGGGCCGCTTGCAGCTTCGTACCGCCGATCTCGACCGCCAATACCAGGCCACTCATCGGGCGAATCGCTCTTTGAGGGCGTCGGTGAGGTAGTGGAACGCCACCGAGTGGACCGCCTCGACCATGCCCATGTCGTGACTGCGAACGTGGAACGAGTCGGCGCACAGTTCCAGCAGTCGGCCGCCGTCGTATCCGGTGATACCGAAGGTAATGAGACCGGCGCCGTTGGCCCATTCGACCGCGGTCAGCACGTTGGGACTGTTGCCCGAGCCGCTGATGACGAGCAACAGGTCGCCTTCGGATGCCAGGTTCTTCAACTGCTCGACGAAGACGCGGTCGAAACTGGTGTCGTTGCCCCAGGCTAGGATGTAGGCGGCGTTGTCGGTCAGGCTGAGCACCTTGAGCCGCTTCTGCGTGTCGAAATCGCTCAACGTTCCCTTGCCCAGATCTTCACAGAGATGCGAGGCGTTGGCCCCGCTGCCGCCGTTGCCGACGATGAACACGGTCTTGTTGGCGTCGTAGGCTGCGGCGATGGCGTCGACCAGCCGGTCGACCTCCCCCACATCCACGGTAGCCATCAGCTTCTCGATATCGTCTCGGTATGTCTGGAAATCCATTTACAGTTCCTTTTCACGCACCGATCGCCAGTTAACTCTACCGTGGCGCGCGAATCAAGCTTGGGTTTCACCTGGCACTTCGGGCGCGCCACAAGATGCCACCCGGCGTTCGGGCCTTTTCCGCCCCACGCGGACCGGTCCGTAGCATACGTGTTGGCAGACCTCTCGATCCACAGATGAACACAGACGAACACAGATGGATTGCCATGGAAACAGAGGAAAGAAACGGCATATTCAAGAACCAAGCGCAATAGCGCAATGTGTCGCACGGCCTCGTCTCAACTGTCATCTCGACCCCTTACCTGTCATCTCGACCGCAGGGAGAGATCTCGAA
>JAACEL010000459.1 GCA_011682535.1 Nitrospiraceae bacterium
AAGAGAACCTCGAACTGGACTTCAACTCGCTCGACGCCCAGCGTGAAGCGGCCGAGAACTACATCGCCAGCCAGAAGCATGCCGGTTGGTTTTGCCTGGACGAGCACTACGACGATGCCGGTTTCAGCGGCGGCAACATCGATCGGCCCGCCTTCCAACGGCTGATGGCGGGCATCGAGGCGGGCGGCATCGATTGCATCGTGGTCTACAAGATCGACCGGTTGAGCCGCTCGCTGATGGACTTCGCCCGGATCATGGAGGTCCTGGAGCGAAAAGGCGTATCGCTGGTCAGTGTCACCCAGCAGTTCAACACGACCACCTCGATGGGCCGATTGACGCTGAACATCCTGCTGAGCTTCGCGCAGTTCGAACGGGAGATCATCTCCGAACGTACGCGCGACAAGATCGCCGCCGCTCGGCGCAGGGGCAAGTGGACGGGTGGGCCGCCGGTGCTGGGCTACGACCGTTTGCGGGACAACACCGGCACGCGATTGACGGTCAACGAAAAAGAGGCCGAGCGGGTGCGGGTCATCTTCGGCAAGTACCTCCAGCTTGGCTCCCTCCTCGAGACGGTCCGCTGGCTCGACGCCGAGGGCTGGCTGAACAAACGCTACCAGACGGTCAAGGGCCAGTGGCGCGGCGGCAAGGACTTCGACAAATCCACGCTGCAAAAGCTGCTGAGAAATCCGCTGTATATCGGGAAAATCGCCTACAGGGGGCACATGTACGAGGGCGAGCACGACGCCATCGTGGACGAGGACCTCTTTGGCCGGGTCCAGGGGATGCTTCGTCGCAATCGCGGTTCGGGCGGGAAATACCAGCGCAACAAGTACGGGGCCCTGCTCAAGGGTTTGGTCCGCTGCAAGCACTGCGGCTGCGGCATGAGCCACCATTATGCTACGCGAGGCCAGCGCCGCTATCGCTATTATGTCTGCCAGACGGCCCAGAAAAAAGGATGGTCGGCCTGTCCGTATCCATCGCTGCCGGCGGGAGAACTGGAGCGGTTCGTTATCGACCGCATCAAGGAGACCGCGCGTGATCCGCAACTACTGGCCGACGTGATCCGACGGGCCGGAGACCATCTGCGCCGCCAGGTCGAAGAGCTCAAGCTGCAGCGCCAGCGGCGCGAAAACCACGCCCGGCGGATCAATGAAAGCATCTGCGAACTGACCAAGACGCCATACGCTCCCGGTGTGGCGGACGAGTTGGCCGATCTGCAGGAAGACCTCGTCAAGATCGAAAAGGCTGTCGTCGTAATCAACCGAAAAATTGTGGAACTGGAGCAGCGGATGGTCGGCGAAGACGAACTGACCGGCGCGTTCGAGGCCTTCGATCCGATGTGGGACCAGCTCCGACCGGCGGAGAAGACCCGCCTGATCCACCTGCTCGTCCAGTGCATCGAGTACGACGGCGCGAACGAGCAGATTTCCATCACCTACCACCCCGGCGGATTGAGGGATTTCGCGGGAATGGAGGCTGCCAATGCCTGAAACCGGTATCACGCAAACCCACCGCCTGGCGTTCATCCGCCAGCACAACGCCCGCCGAGCCGTTCGGGACGTGCCCGCCGAACCGGCCGAGACACCACCAGGCCGCGTGCCTCGTGTCACCAAGCTGATGGCCTTGGCGATTCGCTTCGAGCACCTGTTGGCCAGCGGAGCCGTGCGGGACCAGACGGAACTGGCCGAACTCGGCCACGTCACTCGTGCCCGGGTCACGCAGATCATGAACCTGCTGCACCTGGCTCCCGACATCCAGGAAGCCATTCTCCACCTGCCCCGCGTTACCGAAGGCCGCGCCCCCATCGCCGAGCGTCATTTGCGTGCCATCGCTGCCGAGGTCGACTGGCAGAAACAACGGCGGAAGTGGATGCAAACACGTGGCAGGGCAACCCAGAGGGAAGCAAATCAATAATCGTCTTCTTCATCCGGCACAGGCTCTTCGGAGAAAAGCACCGTCAATACACGTCCGTAACTACCCAAGCCGATGGCGTCCTCTTTCATTTCTATGTCAGGGGCACCGTCGATCCATTCGGACAGCGAACTGTAGCCTTCTTTACGCTGATGGGTTTTGAGCAACGATGCCTGCTTGCCAAAATCCGCGGTACAAGACTTCGGTGGCACAAGCGTGTCACGCAGCCACAGATCGCGTTTGGGAACGATGCTTTGAATAGGTTCAGATGCCCCGGAATACAGGATTCTCTTCCCGTCGCTCAGGATTACCACGACCGGATCATCCGTAAATGTTGCGCATCTGATGGCGGTGGCGGTCAGGGATGTTTGACACAACCCTGCCATGTATTCGATTGCCGGCAGGCCCTCCCCGGCTTCACTGAGTGCTTCCTGAAATAACCCAGACGGCATCAACAGAGCTGCCCCAAAACAATCAGCCTGTCTCTCCCACTGATTGTTGGACGAGAATCCAGCCTGCGACTCGTGTCTTCCGTCCCCATGGGGAAACAACTGTTCAGGATGACCGGGCAGGTAGTAATGTCCCAATTCGTGTGCGACGGTAAATCGCTGAAAGCCTGCGTTTTGAATGGCCGTGTTGTATCCAATTGTGAAGGAATGACCAGAACGCATCAGCACGCCCGAGACGCCTTCGGCGATGGCCATCTCCTGCAGTTCTATTCCGCTTTTCTTGGCTATTTCGAAGGGATCGACGGGGAACGCTGATACGTTGAATTCATCGTGTACCTCTTTGGCATGATGCTCGGCCGCATGCTGGTCAAGTTTCCGGCTCATCGACACCCCCACGATTCTGTTCATTTCGATCAGCCAAAGTCTTTGCCATCGCCTCCAGCGTATCCTGATCCGCAGCAGACATGTTCTGCATGTGCCGAAAAACCGCTTCAACCTTGGGGCCTGCACTGGAGGGCGATTCCTCCCGGCCCAGCAGATAGTCGATGGACACCGATAGAGCGTCGGCCAGTTTACGAAGGTTCGCAAATGAGGGGGCTCGCCGCCCGGTCTCAAAATGAGAGATAGCCGCCGGTTGCAGCCCAGCCTTGGCGGCCAGATCAGATTGGCTCATCTGTTTCTGCTCTCTGACCCGGCGAAGAATATCTTGAAATTTTTCTGGCATATTCCTCTTGCCTTGACCTATACGCTACAGTATAGTATTGTGATACGCAACCGTAGGGCTTTCTTTTTTTGGGCCTGCCCTATACGGAGTCGTCACGTATCAGGATACGCACTGCGTATCAGGAAGTCAAGAAAAGATTGGCCAACGGGGCCAATACGCAGACAAGGCCTTTATTTATAGGAGTTTACGAAATGGCCAAAAGCAAATCACATCATGTCGTGCCCGATCCGGATGGCGGGTGGAATGTTCGCAGAAACGGTGCGGACCGCATCAGCGGGCATTTCCAAACGAAGATTCAGGCTGTTGACGCAGCCCGCGAGATCAGCCGGAACCAAGGGACCGAGCTGTTCATCCACGGGAAGAACGGCCAAATTCAGGCTCGCGACAGCCACGGGAATGATCCCTTCCCGCCGAAGGGATGAAGGCGATTGGGAAGCGTCAGCATCTGTCGGCACGGTACGACACCGTTCGTAGATGCTGGCGCTTCGTATCTTGATTCATGGATGATAGGAGTATAGCAAAATGCCGAGTTTCAGACTGAAGCGTTTTTCGAATGCAGCCGTCCTCAAACGGATCGACACCGCCCTGCTCATGCGGTTCCTCGATCCGTACCGGAAGTTTCTCGTTGGCCAACGAGGTATGGGCTGGCCCGATGATCCGGACGATTTCGACCATGTAGCGTTGGCGAAGATTCTCATGTCGCCCAGCGTCGACACGCCGGACGAATTGTTGGACGCGCTGTACTTTGTAGATGAATTGGCTGACGGGGACTGCTACGACCGGATTCTCGAGGAGGCCCAGGAAGCGGGGATCGCCCTCGGCACCGGGGACCCGTCGCCGGAGGATCTGGCGCTTCGGGTCTGGCTGGCGGATCGGAACATCATCGAGCGCGTCCACGCGGAGCAATACCGGGTTCGTCCGAAGAAGTTCGAATCATTCTTCTCGACGCATACGGATCGCCCGGATCTGCATTTTCCGAACAATGACACGCTCGAGGCACTGGAGGCCGACCTGAACGAATGGTTCGACTTCAAGAAGAAGGGACGGGGAGCG
>JAACEL010000098.1 GCA_011682535.1 Nitrospiraceae bacterium
AAGGAAGTCCCTCCAGTTCCACGGGTTTGAACGCCTCCATCACCCGGCCTAATTCGCCCAGAGGGTCGTCCGATTCGTAGGCGGGGGCGTCGCGGCCGTCCCGGCGCATCGAAATCTTGCGTCCCTTCGACTTGAACACCATCGAAGGGTTGGCTCCCATGAACGAATAGCGGCCGAGTTGATCGGCCTGTTCCACGCTTTCCAGCAGGAACGAGTATTCGTAACCTTTGGCGATCTTCATGTAGGCGCTCACGGGCGTCTCGAGATCGGCCAGTATTTCCTTGTACACCGGCACCAGTGCGCCTGTGCACGCCAGTGTCCGGAACTCATCCAACGTTGGGTGTATCATCGTATTATCCTCACTCGGGCGCGACGCCGTCCCCCGCCAGCGTCACCGTCCCGTCAAAATCAACTAGGCGATAGAAACAACTGGTTTCATTCGTGTGGCATGTAGGGCCAACCGGGATGCACTTCAGGACGAGCGCGTCGGCGTCGCAGTCTGTCCGAATCTCCTGGACCCCCAGCAGATTCCCCGACGTCTCGCCCTTGAGCCAGAGTTCTTGCCGCGAGCGTGACCAGAAGCAGGCCTTCTTCTCGCGCAGGGTGATGGCGAGCGACTCCTCGTTCATATATCCAACCATCAGCACCTGTCCGGTTTCGGCGTGCTGAATGACGGCCACGATGAGGCCTTTGTCGTCGAACTTGATGAGATCATTGAGTTTCACGGATCGGACTCCCTGCCGTTGCATTCATGGACGGGAAAAGGGGGAAAGACGCCAGCGAATAGTGCGCAAGCCGAGAGGGCCGCTTCGGTGGAATCTAGCGGTGGGACCAGTGACGCCATCGACGAGTGAGCGTGCTCGTTGTAGACATCACATGTTCTCCTTTAAGCAACCCGGTTCTTTCGGGTTGCCGTCGGCTGGGCACTTTGACCCGGAAGTAAAAACCTTACCTAGCATCGCATCGCTTACCAAACGCTCTGCTGCGAGCGGCATCTACGCGCTCTTGCGGCGAGCAATGGTGAGCGATGCAGGCTAGCATCGCACAGGTACGTTGTGCTTTGCAAGATATTCTTTCGCCTCGCGGATGGTGCATTCCTGGAAGTGGAAGATAGAGGCCGCCAGAGCCGCGTCCGCGCCGCCTTCGACCAGCGCCTCGCGCAAGTGTTCAAGGTTGCCCGCACCGCCGCTGGCGATCACGGGTACACTGACCGCGTCGGCCACGGCGCGTGTCAGGGGGATGTTGAAGCCATCCTTCGTGCCGTCGCGGTCCATGCTGGTCAGGAGAATCTCGCCAGCGCCGCGGCGTTCGGCTTCCATCGCCCAGGAAATGACTTCGCGCTCGGTGGCGCGCCCGCCATCGCGTCCGCCGTGGCTGTGGACGACCTGGCGTCCGTCGGGCGCCCGTTTGCCGTCGATGGCGACCACGATGCACTGGGAGCCGAACCGGCTGGCGGACTCGTCGATGAAGTCGGGATTGAGCAGGGCGGGGGTATTGATGGAGACCTTGTCGGCGCCTGCGGCCAGCAGCGTGCGGATGTCTTCGATGGTGCGGATCCCGCCGCCGACGCACAGCGGCATGAAGACCTGCTCGGCCGTCCGGCGCACGACGTCCAGCATTGTCTCGCGGTTGTCGGTGGACGCCCGAATGTCGAGGAAGACCAGTTCGTCCGCTTCCTCCTCATCATAGCGTTTGGCGATTTCGACCGGGTCTCCCGCGTCGCGCAGGCCCAGGAAATTGACGCCTTTGACGACGCGTCCGTCCGCCACGTCCAAACAGGGAATGATGCGTTTTGCCAACATACTGCGAGTCCAATCATGTCGCCGTGCCGCGCCATGCGGTTTTGGTGGCGGCGCAGCTTCCGGCGTTCAGCTAGGCGCCGATCGTGTCTTCGGGTTTGTCTTCGGGCTGTTCTTCGCCGGGCGGCGTTCCGTCGGAGGATTGATCGTCTTCCAGTGCCTCGAATGCCAGCGACTGGGCCGGCTCGGGCAGCTCTTCGCTGGTTTCCGGGGCCAGCGCTTCCGGGGCGGCGGCTGGCTCCGCCAACTCGAGTGGCGGCGCCGGTTCGGGTTCCGCAACGGGTTCGGGTTCCGCAACGGGTTTGGGCTTGGGCTCCGCTGTGGGCTTGGGCTTGGGTATGTCGAGGATAATGCCGCGCACGGTGAGATTGACCGTGGTGACGTCTTCGACGCCCAGGATGTTGACGGCGGTGTCGGCCAGATAGTCGCTGATACGGTTGGCGATTTCGCGTGCTCCCGCCATCTGCGCGCCTTTGTACATCATGACCTCCGCGGCCACCTGGGCGCGGTGGTTGTCTTCCGAGGGAATCACCTTCACCCAGATCTTCTTCACCTCCGGCATCTTTCCCACGACCCGGCTCAGGGTGGATTCCACCGAATCCAGTTGGATCGTCACTTCGCCGTGGTGTCCAGGGAAGGAGATGGTGCGCTTGCGCCGCGGTTTGCCGAGTGGTATCAGGCCTAGGACACCCAGCAGCAACACCACCCAGCCGATGAGGGTACCGTAGTCGAGCCAGATGCGCCCTTCAGTGAAGAAATCGAGGAAGCGCTGGAGGACGCGATCGTCCCATCGGAAGAGTACGAGTCCGCCGCCTGCCACGACTGCCAACAGGCTCACGAGCTTTACGATGATGATCTGGATCGTTCGCATTCACCGTTCCTTTCATGAGCGATAGGCTCCTTAGCTGACCCGCTCGATGTAGGCGCCGGTCCGGGTGTCGACTTTGATGGTCGTGCCTTCCTGAACGAACAGGGGCACTTGCACCGCGGCGCCGGTTTCGAGCGTAGCGGGCTTGTTGCCCGCGGTAGCGCGGTCGCCTTGGACTGCCGGGTCGCACTTGGTGATCTGGAGTTCGACGAATAGAGGCGGCTCGATGGCGATTACGTTCTCATTGTAGAACTGGAGCGTGATGTTGCTGTTTTCCTTGAGCCATTTGGCCTTGTCACCTACGATGTCGGCGTTCACCGCCTGCTGTTCATACGTTTCGGGGTGCATGAAATGGTACAGGTCGCCATCGTGGTACAGGTATTGCCAGACTTGGTTTTCCACCCGGGCTTCGTCGAATTTCTCGCCCGACCGGAAGGTTTTCTCCAGCACACGTCCCGTCAAAACGTTCTTGAACTTCGTGCGGACGAACGCGCCGCCCTTGCCCGGTTTGACGTGCTGAAAGTCGACAATTTGCATCAGGTCGCTGCCGAGAAGCAGAACCATACCGTTTCTGAAATCCGCCGTGGAGGCCATTTCTATAGAACCTTCAATGTCTTCGGGGCGCCGCACAAAGGCTCACACCCGTCGGAGGTTACCGCGACCAGATCCTCGATTCGAACGCCGCCCTGGCCCGGCACGTAGATGCCGGGCTCGATGGTAACCACCATGCCTTCTTCCAATACCGTTTCAGATTCTTTGCCGAGTCGCGGCCCTTCGTGGACCTCGATGCCCACGCCGTGGCCGAGACCGTGGCCAAATCGTTCGCCGTAACCGGCTTCCGCGATCACGTCACGTGCCACGGCATCCAGCTTACGGCATTCGATCCCCGGCCGAACGGCCTTTAGTGCAGCCCGCTGCGCCTCGAGAACGACCTCGTAGATCGTCTCGAACCACGCGCCGGGGATCGTATCGTATGCGTACGTGCGAGTCAAGTCGGAGCAGTAGCCGTCCAGCCGGCAACCGAAGTCCAGCAGTACGGCGTCGCCCGAAGACAGCGGCGTGCCGTCCGGTTCGCCGTGGGGTAGAGAACTGCGTGCGCCGAACAGGGCGATCGTGTCGAACGAGGCGCCACGCGCGCCCCGTCTCTTGAATTCATACTCGAAGGAGGCGGCAAGTTCCCTTTCAGTGAGGCCGGCCGTCAGCGTACCGAGCAGGTCGGCCAGCACCCCTTCCGCCAGCCGCGACGCCTCGCGGATCCGCGCGATCTCGTCCGGCGACTTCACGGCGCGCAGGAGCGACACCACCCCGGGCACGGGAGTGAGGCTGGCTTTGGTCGTTTCCTGGATTGCCTCGAGTTGCGCCACCGACAGGTAGGCGGGGTCGAACGACGGCTTTCCCACGCCCAACGCGTCCAATCGTTCCCCGAGCCGCACCGGGACGCTGCCGCTGACCTCTTGGACGTCATAGCCGCTGACCTGGCTCTCGGCTTGCTCCGTGTAGCGTGAGTCACACAAAAACTCGGCGGTGTCCTGCGTGACGAGCACGGCCGAGGTCGTGCCGGTGAATCCCGTCAGGTACTGGTTGTCGGGGGGCGCGAGTCCTACGAATGCGTCGCACTCGGCCTCCAGCAACTTCGCGCGCAGCGCGGCCAGTCTATCCGCTGTGTGCCTGGCCATGGCTCGGTCAGGTTCCCATGCGTGTGGCGGCGATGAGGGCGAGGCGATAGCTGTCGATGCCGAAACCGCAGATCAGGCCGGCCGCGACGGGGGTGATGTAGGAATGGTGGCGGAATTCCTCGCGCGCGAAGACGTTTGAGAGGTGGACTTCGATAGTCGGAAGCGCGACGGCTGCGATGGCGTCGCGCAGGGCGACGCTGGTGTGCGTATAGGCGGCGGGGTTGATGATGAGGGCGCCGGCCCAGGCGGCCGCTTCTTGAATGGCCGTCACCAACGCGCCCTCGCTGTTCAATTGCAGCGCGCGTACCTCTACGCCCAGGCGCTTGCCCTCTTCCTGGAGCATCGCGTCGATGTCGGCCAGCGTCGTGGAACCGTAGACCTCCGGTTCGCGCGTGCCCAGCAGGTTGAGGTTGGGGCCGTGCAGTACCATGATCTTCATGACAGCGTCCTCCTTTTACCAGCCTATCGATCGCCGACAATCTCCTGCAACTCGTTCGCGCGTTCCTCTGCCGCCTTGGCGTCGGCCACGAGCGCGGCGCCCTTGTCGCCCACGCCTGATTCATCGAGGGCCTTACCGTACTTCTCCAGGGCCTTGGCGTACATCCGCCAACTGCGCGACGACGTGGGGTACAGATCCGCGGCCTTACGGTACTCGCGCAGGGCGCGTTCGAAGTCGTCGCTACGGTCCGAGCCCTGGTCTAGGTTGCCCCGAAGCCACAGGGCGCGGGCGAGGCGCTCGTGGTAAAGGAAGAACTCGGGGCTGCGCTTGACGGCGGCCTCCGCCCAACGCACACACTCGACGGCGTACTTCAGCTTGAGTTCTTTGTCAATGACCCTCGTGGCCATCAGTTCGTACCACTGCAGGAGATAGGCCGCCAGTTCGGGATTGTGCGGGAAGATCGCGTCGGCGTACTTGCATTCTTGCAGCCAACTCTCCACGTAGTCACGCGTCGCCCAGCGTGCGCGGTAGGGTTTTGTCGCTACGTACACGGCATTGTTGGGGATTGGTTCCTCCGGGCGAAGTGCCCGGCTGCCTGCGCGAGAACCTGGACTCAATACGCGGATAGAGCCCACACTCGACAGTACACTTCGGTCGGGAACCAGTCTCGCCATCGTGGCGATGCCGACGACGGGGAAGCGCCGTTTCTTGATGTCGCCCGGCTGTACCTTGTGGTAGACATACTGCCCGGCTTCGTACATGGCGTTGAGGTTGTGGTGGTTGCCGACGCTGAGGAACTTGCGGTTGCCCACGATGAAGTCGGACAGGTAGACCCGGAAGGTCATGCCCGACACGAGGGCTACGACGACCAGCATGGGGATCGCCAGGAGTTGGCGGCGTTTGGCGCCCTTGATGGAAGTGGGGCCGGCCGGGGGGCCGGCGCAGCCGGGAGCCTCCTGGACGGTTTCATCCTTGAGCAGCGCACGTGCATAGAAGATGCCCGCCAAGAGGAACGCGAAGTATGCAAGGGCCGGGTTGAAGAAGTTGAAATCGACCATCGAGTGGGCCGTGAAGGCCAGCAGTCCGCAGTAGAGGCCGGCCAATCCCCAGCGCTCGAGACGGTCTTCTTCCTGAAGTATCCGTCGTGCGCCCCAAATGACGAAGTAGGCCCAGAAAGCAGCGAACAGCAGTGCGCCGAAGATGCCCGTCTCGCACCAGGCCTGCAAGTAGTCGTTGTGGGCCGCCTTGGTGTCACCGGCTTTGAGCCCTTGATACTTGGGATAGGCGACCCCGAAGTTGCCGACGCCGACGCCGGTCCAAAAATTGTCGAGCGCCATTTTCAGACCCGTCTGCCAGTAGGTCGCCCGCAGACTGAGTGACGCTGGGTTCATCAGGTCTTTGGCCGTTAAATTTTTGCCTTTTTTCGTGATCGCGCCGCCACCTACGAGGGGGGGCGCCTGGGCGGCCTGGGCGTTGCCGCTCTGGGTGGGCACGGCTTCCGGGGCGGTCTCGGCGGCGGGTTGGGCGCTCGCGCCGACAGCCAACGCGGCCACGGCGAGCGCGATGCAGGCGCGGGTCATGGTGCGCGCCGTTTTCGCTCCCTTGATCCGGCCCCAGGCCAGCAGCGCCGCGGTCATGGCCAGCGCGCCCGCCAGGGCCAGGATCCCGCCGCGTGAGAACGTAAAATACAGTGAGCCCAAGGCCATGATGAGCAGCGGCGGAAGGAGCCAGACGCGCATGGCGAGGGAGAAGATGCGTGTGCCGTAGCGGCGTAGTACGTAGGCGGCTCCCACCCCGATCAGCACGGGCAGCGCCACGACGAACAGCGCCCATTGCATGACATAGCCGCCTTCGGCCAGCCGCCAGGCGCCGTCGGGCGCGAACAAGAAGGGGCCGAAGCGTTCCATGCCCGGGGCCATGGCCTGGAAACTGGCCACAAAGGTGACGATGAAGAAGCTGATGGAGGTGGTCGCCAACCACGCGCATGCGCCGGTGAGCATCACCGCCAGACCTGACGGCGGGGTCTGGGGCGGGGCTGCGTTCGCCCCCTTGCCTCGCTTGTCTTTGCTTGCGCCCGACGCTCTCAGGCCGCGCGTGAGCAATACGACGCTGCGCGCCCCTTCACCCAGCGCGAAGGGTATCGCGAGCACCAGGAAGGCGGCCAGCGCGTTCGGGAAAAGCAGTGATCCGAAGGCCCGGTTGACTTGCAGGCGATGGATGAGTTCGGGGCCCGGTTGGGTGGTGCCGAAGTACATTTTGCTGAGGCGCGGGTTGTGCATGATCTTCTCGCGGACGTCCGGGAGAATGAACTTGTAGTGTATGAGACCCCAGACCGACTCGGCCAGGGCGGTTAGGGCGAACGCGCCCAGCACGATGGTGATGGCCGTCCGGGTGCGGATTCCGTTGACGGCCAGCACGAAGAGGCAGAAGTAGCTTGTCCACAGGATGATGCCCCGGTAGGACGAGTCGAACTGGATGCTGTCGAGGGAGGTCGCCGCGACGATGGCCCAGAACGCCCCCAGCAGCAGCGTGGGCCACCCGAACCGCATGGGTTCGCCTTTGACCAGCATGCGAACCGCCCAGATGGCGAACAACAGGAAGATGCCCCAGACGAAGTAGAAGTTGTCGGTGGGAAAGGTGATGCCGTCGAGCCAGGGCCGCAGGAACGTGAGGGCGGCGAGTCCCAGCGCGAGGGGTTCGCGCAGGACGGCCCGCCATCCAGTCGCCTCGGACTGCGCGCCGATGGGGGTTGCGGCGATTTTCTGGCGTCGCTTCTTCATCATGGTGCGGTGTCCTCGCCCGGCCGGTTCCGCGCATTCATCAGCAGCACGATCAACAGATACACACCGACGGTCTGGGCGAGGATGATCAGTGTGCCCCGGTTTCCCACCTTCGGCAGCAACGTGCTTCCCAATCCCGACACCGCTCCCACCAGAAAGATGAACTGGACCGCTTGGCTCGGCGACATGCCCAGCCGCACCAGCCGGTGGGAGAAGTGGCGTTTGTCGCCTTTCATAATGGACTCGCCCTTGCGCCAGCGGATGTAGACGACGCTGGTGATGTCGAAGAGCGGCACGCTCAGGGCGAGCAACGGCGCGGCGACGGCGATTGGCGACGGCGTTCCGGGAACATGGAAGGTGCCCATGATGGCCACGGTGGCCAGCATGTAGCCGCAGAACATCGCCCCGGCGTCCCCCATGAAGATCTTGGCCGGGTTAACGTTGTGGTAGAGAAAGCCGGCTACGGAACCCGCGAACACCATCAGGAGGATGCGCACCAGGTATTGATCGTAGGGCTGCACGGCCAGGAAGAACGAGAGGGCCGCGATCACTGATATCCCCCCCGAGAGCCCGTCCATATTGTCCAGGAAATTCATCGCGTTGGTCAAGGCGAGTACCCACAGAATGGTGACCGCCGCCGAGATCCACACGTTGCGCAGGATGAACATCTCGATGCGCATGCCGGAGATCACCAGCACCGCCGCGGCCGCGATCTGGCCGGCCAGCTTGACCTCGGGACTCAGCGTCTTGTGGTCGTCCAGGACGCCGAGCAGGAAGATGAGCAGGCCGCCGGCCAGCACGCCAGTGAGTTTCGTTGTGGCGTTCTCGCCCAGCGGCACCAGCACCTGCGTCATGAGCCACTCGTCGCCGAAGCGGCCCGCGAACCGCACGGCGAACACGGCGGTGAGGATGATCGCGTAGAACGTAACGCAGATGGCCACGCCACCCATCACGGGGATAGGGGTTTCATGCACTTTGCGCTCGCCCGGGTGGTCGAGGAATTGCCAACGTAACGCGAGCCGCCGCATCACGCCGGTGAGAAACAACGACATGACGAACGACGAAAGCAGTGCAATTGCGAATACGAGATACCAGTTGTCTTTCATTTCAGTGCTTCCAGGTACAGTTCAAAGGCCTGGCGTGCGGCCCGTTCCGCATGAAACTCGGTTTCCACCCGGCGCCGGGCAAATTCGCCCAGGCGCGTGCGTAACGGGGCGTCGTCCAAAAGGTAGTTGACGGCCCGCGCGAACGCCTCGGGATCCCGAGGCGGGACATTATACCCCGTTTGGCCATCGAGATTGGCGTATTCCGTACCGGTGCCCAATTTTGTAGCCACGACCGGCTTGCCGCAGGCCTGCGCTTCGAGGATGGAGATGCCAAAGGCCTCGCTACGCGCCACCGAGGGAAATGCGAACACCGCGCACCCGTGAAGATGGGCCACGAGGTCTTCCTGGCTGAGGGCGCCGGGGAACTTGACCGGCACATCCAGTTCGCGCGCCAATGCCTGCACGGACTTGCTCTCGGGGCCTTCGCCCGCAATCACGACGGGCGCCCGGATGTCTTTCGCGGCCCGGACCAAATACTCCAGTCCCTTATAGTAGCGGTGCATGCCCGAGAACAGCACGTAGTCGCCGCCGTATTGCTCGCGCAACGCGGTCACCCGGGCTTCGTCGGGTTTGGCGAACTCCTCCGTCACAATCCCCAGTGGCACCACCCGTATCTTACCCTCGCGCTCGCCCAGCGGCGTCGCCTGGAGGACCGATTGCAGCGTCGAGGAGGTCTGCACATACTGCTCCGAAGTGGGCAGGATCATCACCGCTTTGCGCAGGAAGTGTTCCTGGAGCGGCGCGTAGAAGCGCATCGCGGCGGCTTGGCGCACGACGTCGCTGTGGTAGCGGACAATGAGCTTTCCCTTCGGACGGGCCAGCAGATAGCCCAGCTCGGCCGTCGGGTTCGGTACATGCACCACGACCACATCGGCGCGCGCACGGCGCAGGTAGTAGGGAAACAAGGGCGCGACGGGCGCGCCTTGAAACCGGCCCCATTCCCCAACTTCCGTCACTCGGGCGCCGTCGCGGGTCATCACCTGCGTCCGCGGACAGCGGCTACAGGTCAGCGCTTCGATCTCCGCCCATTGGCGTTGATAGCGGCACATGAGCGCGATGTGGCGTTCCATGCCGCCTCGGACAGGCGGGTCGAAGTCCTTATATACGTGCAGGATCTTCATCTTTACCGGCGAAGTGTACCACAGCCGCAGGTGGAGATGCGCCGTCCACGGAGATCGATCTGGACGCGTAGCCAAACGGTAACTCTGACTGGACGGAGACAGTCATCTGTCCGATTGTCATCTCGACCGTAGGGCGAGATCTCGAATCGCCCCCCGCTCAGGTTCCTCCACTCGGGTGTACATAGACGAAGTGCCGATGGCTCCGTGGAAGGAGATTTCTCCCTTCGGTCGAAATGACAAGTCGTGCGCTAGAAAACCCCGTGTACGTGGGGTATGATTGATGCCTGAACTGGTCGAAGCGCTGGGCGATCCGGTCTGGTTGCGGCCACGGGACCACGTGGAAGGAGCACGAGGATGGAGAAGAAGACGGTTCGCGCGGGCATCGTGGGTGCGGGGTTCAGCGCGCGGTTTCATTACGACGCGATCCAGAAGGTCTACGGCGCGAACGTGGACGTGCGGGGCGTGTATGCGCTCGACGCCGAGCAGGCGGCGCAGTACGCAGCCGACCGCGGCATTCGGGCTTACGACTCGCTGGCGTCACTGATCGGCGATGTCGACGTGGTGCACTGCTGCGTGTTGGTGGCGGGGCATGAAGAGGTGGCCGTGGCGGCGCTGGAGGCGGACAAGTTCGCGATCGTCGAGAAACCGTTGACGGGGTATCTGGGCGACGGCACGGAGGCGTTCCACGGCGACCGTTTCCCGAAGCAGGACGCGCTGGATCACGGTCTGGCGAGTGTGGAACGGATGTTGGCGGCGGAGGAGAAGAGCAAGGGGCGGATCCTCTATGCGGAGAACTGGGTGTACGCTCCTTCGATCCAGCGGGAACGCGAGATTATTGAGAAGACCGGCGCGCAAGTCCTGTGGATGCACGGCGAAGAAGCGCATTCAGGGTCGCACAATCCCACGTATGCCTACTGGAAGCACTCGGGCGGCGGCGTGATGATCGGCAAGGGGTGCCATCCGCTTACCGCGGCGTTGTACTTGAAGCGCGTCGAGGGGCGTGCCCGCGACGGACGGCCGATTCGCCCGAAGACGGTGTCGGCGCGCACGCATGCGCTGACGCGGATGGACAATTTCCGCGACGAGGGATTCATCCGGCGCGACTATCACGACATCGACGATTTTTCGATGATGCACGTGGTGTTCGAGGACAACACCATCGCGACGGTGTTCGCTTCCGACATCATCCTGGGCGGGATCCACAACTGGCTCGAGATCGCGGCCAACAACCATCGCACGGTGTGCCAGATTAACCCGAATACCTCGATGCAGACCTACAATCCGGCGGAGGCCAATTTCGCCGACGTGTATACGGTGGAGAAGATCGAGACGCGCCAGGGCTGGACCAACATGCCGCCCGACGAGGACTGGTCGACGGGGTATCCGCAGGAGATCGAGGCGTTCTACCGCACGGTGGCCTACGGCGATCCGGTCGAGAGCGACAGCCGCCTGGCGGCCGACAGCATCTCGACGATCTATAGCGCCTACGTCTCCGCCGAACGCGGCGGCGCGGAGGTGGACGTGAAGGTCTATTGAACCGATCACGGGTAGCGGATTGAGCCGACTCTCTAAGAATGTCGCGGTTGAAACGTTCTCTATCACGAAGGACTGCTTAGGGGAGCGGGGGCATCCTGCCCCCGAAATGTGGGGCAAGATGCCCCACCTCCCTTGGTTGGCGCGCGGAGGTGGAGGGGAAGTCCTTTTGACCCGGTTCTAGCAAGAGGGAGAGAGGCGCATGAGGTTCGGATTCTGCTTGTTCGTGACGGCCTGCTTGCTGAGCGTGTGGTGTTCGGATTCCTGGGGACGCGGTTATCCCCACTATGGCCTGACCGATCTGGTTGAGAAATCCGATGTGCTCGTGGTCGGCGAGGTGACGAAAGTGAGCGCCATGGGTGAAGTCTCGCCCGAGGACACCGAGTGGGTGTTCTCGCTGCTCGCGATGCGCGTGCGCTTTCGCATCTTGCGTGCCTTCCTTGCAGTGCGCGATTCCAGTCTGGCACGGGGAGCAGAAATCGAGTTTGAATGCGAAGCTATTAACAGGAACGGCGAAGTTCCCGGTGGCGGCAACACCCCTGAGTTTCCGCTATTCGAAGAGGGCGTGTGTTGTGCGCTACCGCTGGTGAAGATCGCTCCCGGCGAACAACCCGAGGCGTACAAATGGACCGACCGGTCAGACTATCCAGGCGAGCGTCCTCCGCGGTGGCTCATCGACAAGGAAGGATTCGGGCTTGTAGTTCCGGCGGTCGCGGCAAGGCCGACTGGCGGCGAACCAGCGAATGGCGCCGATTTCCTGCGCGCAGAAGTGGTCAACGCAATGGCTCAACGCGGCCATCGCGACACGTTGCGCGCCATCCGATTTCTGTGGATAAACTCATCATGGTGTCCTACCTTCACTTGGCGATTCATCTCTCCCAGGCGATCAGGCCACCGGCCCTGAGTAGTGTGACGGTCATCGAAGAGTGCCCGGGCGAGGCTCAGTGGCTGCCATTCGTGCATGACCTGGCCGCTTGGATCGATGAGAATCTGCACCACGTCGACGTGCCGGTGTTAGAGGAGCAGTTTGTCCCGTTCGCTGTTCGGCACGCCAATCTCTTCGGCACGTGGCGCGTGGCTCGGCTATTGAAGCAGTACCACGCCGATGACCCCAAGCTTGTGCCCAGTGTGCTGGAACTCCTGACGGACGCGGATCCGTCGGCCATGATTATTGCCAGCCAACTCATCGAGAGCGCCGAACACCCGTTGACGAAGCCTGCCGTCGAAGCCGCCGAGCGAGTGCTGGCGGATGAGACTGGGCAGACAAAGATCGCCGTGTATTATGCGCGGAGTCTTGTCTATGACTACGGCAAGAAGACGCCATGAGTTGGCCGGAGTTCGCTGGCGAGGGT
>JAACEL010000460.1 GCA_011682535.1 Nitrospiraceae bacterium
CCCTTATGGAACGGAAAGATCCCGCATTCTTGAAGAAAACTCCTCGCCCGGCTACGCTGGTCTTAGATCTAGGGGCAATCACTTCGCAGGCCTCGCAGCGATCACGCTCGTCCTCGAAGTCACCTTGCTGCCACCCCGTTCGGGGCTCGTTGCCGAGGCCGGTTTTCCGTGGGTTCGCTGCGCTCACCCACGGCTGCCAGCCCTTCGGGCCTCTCAGCCGTTCGGCGCACCCGCGCCCGGCGCGGGGCGTCCGAACCGTTCCGGAACTGAAAAGTTCACGCCCTTCGACCGTCCGTGGAAACTGGGGATCACTCAGGTCTGCGATCCAAAGGGTTGAACTGCCGGGCCTCACGCACTATCCTTCTTCCGAGATCTGTTCTCTCCTCTGCACCCGGTAGAACACAGGAAGGTTCGAACCATCCGAAGTCCACAATGTGAGACGCCGTTCCGGCGCACTAAGATTGTATGTACGATTGGGCCCAGTTCGAGTAGCCCGCAGCGTATTCGTGAGTTGATCGAGGCGGGGATGGACGTGGCGCGTCTGAACTTCTCACATGGCACCCACGAAGCGCACCGCAATGCTTTCGCGTCGATCCGGGGAGCCGCGGCGGAACTGGGGCGCAACGTGGCCGTAATGGCCGACTTGCAGGGCCCGAAGATGCGCACGGGACGTCTGGAAGGGGGAGGCCCGGTCGAACTGGTCGAAGGCGCCCAGATTACCATTACCACGCGCGAGGTGCCGGGCGATGCCGAGTGCGTGTCCACGACCTACGAGCATCTGCCCAACGACGTCAAACCGGGCGACCGCGTGCTGTTGGCCGACGGGACGATGGAGCTTACCGTCGAGCGCGTGTCGGCCCACGACATCGTCTGTTCCGTGTTGCGAGGCGGGCCTTTGGACGAACGCAAGGGCATCAATTTGCCCGGCGTCAACGTGAGCGCGCCGTCGCTTACGGAGAAAGACGTCACCGACCTGGAATTCGCTGTTGGCCTGGGTGTGGATTTCGTCGCGTTGTCGTTCGTGCGCAGCGCCTACGACATCCACACGATCCGGGGCCACATCGACACCTTTGTCAAGGCCTCCGCCGGCGAACACAGCGACGACTGGCCGGGCCCCGGCGTCATCGCCAAGATCGAGCGCCCGGAAGCTCTGGAGCACTTCGACGACATCCTGGCCCTGTCCGACGCCATCATGGTGGCACGCGGTGACTTGGGAATTGAGGTCCCCCTCGACGACGTCCCGCAGATCCAGAAAGACCTGATCCAGAAGTGCAACTACTATGGCAAGCCCGTGATCACCGCGACTCAGATGCTTGAATCCATGATCACCAACGCCCGGCCTACTCGCGCCGAGGTCACTGACGTCGCCAATGCCATCTATGATGGCACCGACGCGGTAATGCTCTCGGGGGAGACCGCCGTAGGGCGTTACCCGGCGATCACCGTCAGGACCATGGCGGGCATTGCGGGCAAGGCCGACCGGGCGCTGGCGTTGCACCCCCGGCCCCATCAGATGCGGCCGACAGAGGACGACATCTGGCATGGGTCGCACAGCGACGCGATCGGCGACGCGGCATGCCGGATGAGCACCGCCTTGAACGTCTCCCAGATCGTCTGTTTCACCCAGTCAGGCTACACGGCGCAGGCCATGGCCCGCTACCGTCCCTGTACCCCGATCACGGCGATCACCTTGGGCGAGGAAACGCTACGGCGCTGTTCGCTGATCTGGGGCGTTCAGGCCCTGCATACGGATGAGGTTGTCGGGATCGACGAGATGGTGCAGACGGTGGATGGGCTCCTCCTGCAGCATCAGTTGGGGCGGCCCGGCGACACCATCCTGATTGTGGCGGGTACGCCGCTTGCCGTCGGCGGCGTAACCAACCTGCTCAACCTGCACATCATTGGCGAGACCTTGTCGCCGGGAGGCTTGCAGCCCAAGAGTTAGCGCGTTGGGTAGAGGAGTTTCTGGACCTCGGGGTCGTTGAAGTTCTCCATGGTGACGACCATGACGCCGGTGTCGATGCGTTTTTCGACTGGGCGCTTGTTGATTGCATCAACGGCGGTTTTGACGCCGAGGTAGCCCATCCGGTATGGGTTCTGCACGACGAGGGCCTGCAATGCGCCGTTCTTGAGGTCGGCAATTTCCTTGTCGGAGGCGTCGAACGCCACCACCTTGATCGTGCCCTTCTTGCCCGCGGCGCTAATGGCTTGCGCACACCCGATGGCCCCGGGTTCGCTGGCCACGAAAATGCCCTTGAGGTCGCCGTGCGAGGTCATCATGTCCTCGGTGACCGCCATGCCCTTGGCCGCGTCGCTCTCGCTGTACAGTGTGCTGACGAGTTCGATGTTGGGGAATTCCTTGATGCCAGCTTTGAAGCCCCTCTCGCGCATCTCGGAGGTGGCGGCGCCCTTCACAAAGGGGATCAGGCCCACCTCGCCCTCCTCACCGATGAGACGGGCGAGTTCACGGGCGGCCGCTTTGGCCCCGGCTATGTTGTCCGTGGCCACGAACGACACGGGGATGTCGGACTTGATGCCTGAGTCGATGGTCACCACGGTAATGCCTGCGTCGATGGCTAACTGCACCACGTCGATGAGGGCGTTCTCGTCGCAAGCGGCCATGACAATGGCGTCGACGCGCCGGCTGATCATGTCTTCGATGATATTGATCTGCTCGACGATTTCGGTTTCTTTCTTGGGGCCCTGCCAGATGATCTTGGCATTGAACTCCTCGCCGCCTTTGTCGGCGCCCGCTTTCACCGTCAGCCAGAACTGGTGGGCGAGGCCTTTGGGAATAACGGCGATCTCGAGTTGCCCGTCCTGTTCACTGGGAGCCTTAGGCCCGCAACCCACCACCAGAAGGGCCGCCATTAACGTGCCGATCAGGTATTTCATCTCCGTTTCTCCTTCCGTTCGCTCCCGCGCCGCGGCCATCGAGCGCCGCGGCATGGAAGTGGACTTAGTCCTCGCGCAGCAATCCGGCGCGGCGCTTGCGCACGTTGTCGTAAAACACTAACAGGATGATGAGCGCTCCAACGAGGATCTTCTGCCAGAACACGTCAAATCCTACCAGGTTGCAAAAATTGACCAGGACTTTCATGATCAGCGCGCCCGCCAACGCCCCGATGCAGCCGCCCTCACCGCCCATCAGGCTGGCCCCGCCGATGACGCAAGCGGCGATGGCGTCGAGTTCATAGCCTTCCGCGGCGGTCGGTTGCGCCACGGCGGTGCGCGAGGCGAGCATGACGCCCGCAAACCCGGCCAGCAGGCCGCAAAGCGAGTAGGCGTATAGACGCACGCGGTCGACCGGCACGCCAGAGAGCCGGGCGGCACTACGGTTGCCGCCGGTGGCGTAGATGGCGCGCCCGAAGCGGGTGAACGCCAGGGCAACGGCGAAAACCAGCGCGATGAGCACGGTGATTGCTACGGGGATGTACCATCCCCGTGAACCGCCCAGGTGCTTGAACGACTCGGGTAGGCCCGATATGGACACGGCGTTGCTCAGCAGCAGCGCCAGCCCCCGGGCCACCATCATCATCCCCAACGTGACAATGAACGGCTGGATCTTGCCTTTGGTGACGAGTAGTCCGTTAGCCGCGCCGCACACGAGCCCCGTCAGGGTTCCCACGATCACCCCCACGAACACGGCAAAGTTGGATATGGCCAGTTCGGCCCCCGGGCCCTCGTCGATGGGAACGCCCATCCCTTTCATCGTCATGCAGCCCGCGACGCCCGCCAGGGCCGCCACGCTGCCGACGGACAGGTCGATTCCGGCCGTGATGATGACCAGCACCTGCCCGGTGGCAATGATGCCTATTACGGCGGTGCGGTAGGCGACACGTTGCAGATTGCCCGGACGCCGGAAATCCTCGGAGAGGAGCGCCAATACGATGCACAGCGCGGCGAGAATGAGCAGCGGCGAGTGACGGGCGAGAAAGCGTTTCATCGGGACTCCGTTCTACTTAGGAACCCAGTCAGAATAACTTGAACATTCTGCATCTCGTCTTTAGGGCTCTTCCAGTTCTTGCGTACTTCGTTCCGATACCGTCTTTTTGACAGGATAACAGGATGAACTGGATGGTTTGCATCCTGTAAATCCAAGGCCCAATCGTGAAGAGCATTCGAGTTAGAGCA
>JAACEL010000461.1 GCA_011682535.1 Nitrospiraceae bacterium
GCGACAGCGTGTCGAGACACGTCGAGGTCGGCGGGCAAGGCAAGTGCCTGAGATGGCGTGAGATTCGCACGCGCAGCAGAAAGCCGGTGAGATACCCGGGTTAACAGGAACCTTCACGCAAGAGAACCGCGCCAGCGAGAAAGCTCACGTGACCCATGCAGAACGCTATCCTCTTCTTGGGCGTATTCGCCCTGTCAATTGCAGCATTCACCCCGGCTCACGCCCAGGAATCGCAAGTGGCCCTGCGCTACGTGGCTACCAACGGCAATGACTCGTGGTCGGGCACACAGCCCGAACCCAATGCGGATCGGACGGATGGGCCTTTCGCAACGCTGACACGGGCCCGAGATGCCATCCGGGACATGAAGGCATCCGATGGGCTGCTTCCCGAAGGCGGCGTGCGCGTCGTTGTGGGCGCGGGCACATACAGCTTTGAAGCGCCGTTCGCGCTGGACGCTCAGGACTCGGGCGCGCCTGGCTTCCCTGTCGTCTACGCTGCTCAGCCGGGCACGGAGGTACGACTGGTCGGTGGCGTACGCGTCACAGGATTCGATCCGGTCAGCGACCCGGCGGTCCTCGAACGCCTCGACGAGGCCGCGCGCGAACACGTGCTTCAGGTTGACCTCAAGGCGCTCGGCGTAAGCGACTTCGGCTCTCCCTCGGGCGGAGGCATGGAGCTGTTCTTCAAGGACAAGCCGATGATGCCCTCGCGCTGGCCAAACGAGGGATTCGTCAGAATCGTCGACATCGTCGAGAAGGATGGGCACAGCATCCACGGGAAGAAGGGCAGCAAGACGGGCAAGTTTGTCTATGAGGGCGACCGCCCCAAACGCTGGCTGGACGAGCCGGACCCGTGGGTCCACGGGTATTGGTTCTGGGACTGGGCGGAACAGCGCCATCGGATCAAACACATCGACACGGAGCAGCATATTATCGAAGTCGAGCCGCCATACCATGGCTACGGCTATAGCAAGGGCCAGTGGTACTACGCCTTCAATCTGTTGTCCGAGATCGACTCCCCCGGTGAATGGTACGTCGATCGCGAGGCCGGCATCCTCTACTTCTGGCCACCGGAATCGATCGACAGCGGCGACACCATCGTGTCGGTACTCCCCTCCCTTATCACGATGCAAGAGGTCTCGCACGTCACCGTGCAGGGCTTCACGTGTGAGGCCGGGCGCGGCACGGCCATCACGATGAAGGGAGGCACACAAAACCAAGTCGTCGGCTGCACCGTGCGCAACACGGGCGCGTGGGCCGTGTCCGTGTCTGGAGGCTCACAGCATGCCGTCATCGGTTGCGACATCTACCAGACGGGCGGAGGCGGCATCTCACTTACCGGCGGCGACCGCACCTCCCTGACCCCCGCAGGCCACTACGCCGAAAACAATCACATCCACCACTACGCCCGGGTCAAGCGCGTCTACCAGCCCGGCATCACACTGCAGGGCGTCGGCAACCGCGCGTCGCACAATCTCATCCACAATGCCCCACACATGGGAATGGGGTTCGGCGGCAACGACCACCTCATCGAGTTCAACGAAATCCACAGTGTCTGCTACGAGTCCAACGACGCAGGGGCAATCTACACCGGCCGCAACTGGACGATGCGCGGGAACATGTTGCGCCACAACTATCTGCACGACATCACCGGGTTCGAGGATAAGGGTTGCGTGGGCATCTACCTCGACGACATGTTCTCTTCGGCCGACATGGTGGGCAACGTGTTCTACAACGTGACACGGGCCGCCTTCATTGGCGGCGGACGCGACTGCACCGTCGAGAACAACATTTTCGTCGACTGCAAGCCAGCGCTTCATATCGATTGCCGCGCGCTCGGTTGGGCACACGGCCATGCAGACGGCTGGATCAAGGAGGCGGCCGAAAAGGGAACAATCTCGGGAATCGCCTATAACAAGCCGCCCTACAGCGAACGCTATCCCAAATTGGTGAACATCCTGGAAGACGAACCCAAGGCCCCCAAGGGCAACCTCATCGCCCGCAACATCTCGTTCGGCGGGAAATGGGACGGAGTGCAGGATAAGGCGCGCCCCTATCAGACCTTCAAGGACAACCTGATTGACGTCGATCCCCACTTCGTCGACGCGGCCAATCACGATTACCGGCTGAAAGACGACTCCCCCGCCTTCGCGCTGGGATTCAAGCAGATTCCCGTCGAAAAGATCGGACTATACGAGGATCCCCGTAGGGCCTCGTGGCCGGTCACGCACAGTGTGAGGTAGAAACGGTCCGTCGGCGACAACCCATATCGCACACAACGCCATGCACCTATGACGTGGCTTCACCAATCCGGTGTTTCGGCGGGACGCCTTCCCCGCTGACACCGATATGGATCTTCCCGCCGCTTAAGCTACACGTCATCTTCGCGGAAGCGGGGCCGTGTGCATCAAGAGATTCCAGCGCGATGTCGGCGTCTTCGGCGTAGCCAATGAGACTAGGCGAGAAGGATAATTCCTCGAAGGCGCCGTCCGGAATCACCTCCCACCCGCCCTCCTCACGTTTCAACGCCACGGCCGCGCAGCCGCTGAACTGCTCGGTGGTAACATGCGCGCCTTTGGTGTCGAGGTAGTGCGAGACGGGTCCGTGGCAGACATCGATTGGAACCTCCCCACTACCGTCCGTAGCGGGGGCAAGGCCGGAGTAGCTGTACGTCTTCCCGTCCTCCGTGATGGCCAGGTGGCCCATGGGCGTCAATTTCCACTCCCGGTCCGCCGCTTCGATCGGCCACAGCTCCTCGCCCGCGTTCACCCACACACGCAGGCCGCTTTCGTATTCGAGATACAGCCTTCCGTTTTTATAAGCGTCCGTGATCAGAGCCTGCGACGTATCGAGAAGTTTCCCGTCTGACTCATAGGCGATACGGCGCACCGGCACCATGCTGTAGTACTTCTGAAGCGGCTGGAGCATGTAGTAGTGCTTCATGTTCCGCAACATACCGATGTGGCCATAGGCCAACGTGAGCGCGACGTTGGACTGACCCACGTCCATCTGCAACGGATGGATCTTCAGCAGTTGGAAATCGACGAAGAGCGGCTGCTTATCGACCGGGGGCACGGCATTGCCGTAATTGCCGTCGGTCAGCCCCGCGTACCACCAGTGGTTGGCGCCCTCCGAATAGACCGGGCCCTTGTAGGCAAACTTCTCGTTGTACAGCAGGCGGCCGAAACACTCGAACGTCCTGCGGAACGTGGCCGCGCCCGGCACGCGCCAGTCGTAGTCGACGCGTGAGAACGGCGACACCGCCGTATGCACGTCGCAATAGCTGTGGTTGGTGCCGAACTTTGCTTGTATCTGAGGCGCGTTCTTGGCCTCCTGCTCGACGGCGATCATCGGCTTGGGCGCGTAACAGCGCGACCAGCTCACCATCCACTCGCCCCTCGGGCCGCGCATCACCCAATCCTCGTTCCAGTTCGCGTTGACCGGGGCAAAGTCGGTGTAGTTGGTATAAAGCCCGACGCGCCAGCCCAGCGCCTGCACGCGCGCCACGTGACGCCGCACCGCCTCGTCGCCGCCGTGTTCAGGCGCGGCATTCAGACGGAAGGTGTAGCTCTCGCCGCCATCGCGCCAGAAGCCCTCGTGATAGCGGATGGTCACCTTCTCCATGCCCTTGTCGCGAAGGCCTTTGGCTTCCGTGTAGAGCGCTTCGTAGTCGTTCCCGCCGCGTACGCTCCACAGTCGGTCGCACTGGACCTCGCGCATCGGGGAAGGCGGGTTGGGGATCGTGGGGAACACCTCGTGGACGTCGGGCGACACGTTAATGAACAAACGCTCCCGCATCGGGTTCCGTTCGCCATTCGTCTTGGGCGTGTAGACGGCCCCGCCGTTGAATTGCGCCCAGTCATCGCGCGAACGCTGGCGCCCTTCGGACAAGCGCGACGCGTCGGACACGTACCAGTCAAACTGCGTGAAAAAGAACAGGCCGTCCGCGTACAACAGCGATGGCCCGCGCGTGTAATCGAAGTTCAGGAAAGGTATCCGGAACAGCTTCGGTTCCGAAACAGGTTCCGCCCGGCCGAGAACGACCTCCTCGACAATCCCCGGCGCCTCCCCCACTTCTTCCATGTCGATGATGAGCGACT
>JAACEL010000099.1 GCA_011682535.1 Nitrospiraceae bacterium
AGACGGGATGTCGCTTGGACCGTCGGCCACGTAGATCAGGTTCTTGAACGGCACCCGGCGTTCTTCCTCGGGAATCGTGTCGTTCACCGTCAAGCCCTCGTGTTTGTTGACGCCCTTGTTGATCTCCCACAACGCCCGCGTCTTGGTGGTGTGATCCAGGAATCCCGCGATATGGCTAATGGGGCCGCCGGGAGGCGTGCCCGAGAGATCCTGGCGGGCGCCGGCGGGCGTCTCGATGAACTCGGAGGCCCAAACCCCCTCGATACGGCCGGCGATCGCCGAGCCCCGGATCATTTCCGCCAATCCCGTGCTTACCACATAGTGCTCAAGCCGCAGGTCGCCCTCTCGAAACGGGGCTGGCTCCAATACCGCGTCCAGTTCATCAAAGAGAGTGGGGATGCCGGGGAAAAACTTGATCCGGCCGCCCAACTCGCGCAGTTTCGCATTCGTCAAACCGGGACACAGCCCCTCGCGGACATACGTCAACAGATGCCCCAGATAACACGTGTCGTGCTGGATGTGAATCCCCGCACGCGCGTAATACGCTGGCAGCGCATTGACCTCGTCCCAGAACGCGCCTTCGTCGATACCATATTCCTCGAACAACGGCAACTGCATATAGTGGGGCGACAATGTCCGGTCGAAATCCCAGACCACCGCGATTACATTTTGCAGAAACAACCCTTTGGTATTCATGAACCGGCTCCCTCCGTGCCGCCACGTATACTACCAGAAGCAAGGCGCGGCATTCCGTCTGCCCTGGCGTCCAGACTCGCTCTCCGCGACGCGCTTGGGTATACTCCAATCGTCGTGGGCATGACGGGGACAGTCCGTGATGGACGAGAACGTATTGACAGCGTGGAAGGAAACGGCCGACGGAGCGTCGGGCGACGGAGCGCCGCGCCTGTTCGGCACCGTACTGCTCGTCGCCGTCTTCGTGTGTGCCGTGTTCAGTACTGCGGGAGCGGCGCTGTTGCTGACGGTGTTCCTGCTGCAGGGAACCGACGAGTCGGCGGCCTTCATGGTGCGTCTGCTTGTGAAGGAACTCTTCTTCACGGTTGCCGGACTGGTGAGTCTGGGACTCCTCCTCCGCGTAGCGCGTCGTGTCCCGGACGCCCCCACCCCCTCCTCCGCCATTTCCCTGTCCGCGCACTGGCCGCTCCTGTTCCCGCTCTTGCTGGCGGCCGTTCTCGTGCTCCCACGACTGACCGCTTACCCTTGGGCGGCCCCCGACGAAATCCACCATCTTAACGTCGCCCGAAATCTGGCCGTCTATGGCCAATATGCTTCCGGTAGCCCCGAGATCGGCTTCAACCTCTTCGACAGTTTCGACTCCGTTGGCCCTCCCGTCATTGTACCTGTCGCGGCTGCATTTCGCGTGGCAGGCGTCTCTTTCGCGTCGGGCCGCCTCGTGATGGCCGTGTATTTCCTTCTATTCTGCGGCGCGCTGTACTCGTTGTGCGTGCCGCTCTGGGGACCGCGTGCCACCGCGTTGGGACTGGCCATGACGATCGTCAGCTTCGCCTCCGTCTATCTTGGCCGCACACTCTACGGCGAAGTCCCCGGGCTGGCCTTCATGGTGTTGGGCCTCTTGTCCTGGCGCCGGGCGCTGCGCACCCCCAAGTGGTCGGTTTGGGGCCTGATGGCGGGGTTGGCGTTCGGGCTGGCGATACTGTGCAAGACGATACTCCTGCTCTCGGCGTTCGCGTTTCTGGGGGCTTTGGCCTATGATTTCGTTACCTTCCGCAGGATCCGCATACCCCACCTCGTACTCCCCGCCGCGGGCACATTCCTAGTCCTCGCCGCCTGGCTCTTGATCCAGAGCCTCGTCGAGCAAGAGGCCAGCGACGCCCCCGGCGGCACCCTCGGCCTGTACCGCCACTACCTCATGTTCGGCGTTCGCTCGGCCCGCAAGACGCTGGGCTGGTTCCTGCTCGAACCCGTCACGACGGCGGGATTGCTGTTCGGCGGGCTGATGGCGATCCCCATCCTCTTCCGGAAGCGATACGATCCCGCTCTGGTCGTCCTCTTCCTCATCGCGGTCTTCTACGCGTTCTGGTTCAGCTTCTTCACCCCCGGCCAACTCCCCCGCTACCTCTGGTTCACCTATGCCATCGGCGGAACTTTCGCCGGCGTGGCCGCATGGCACGCGCTCCGTACCGCACTGAGTGGGGCATACGGCCCGGCTCAACGTGCTTTGTGTGCTTTGCTGGCGGCCGTGCTGATCGTGCCCGGCGCTATACGAATCGCCGGTGACTTCCGCCATGTCTACACCGTCGACGAGACACAGGATGAACACGCGCTGGCCGCCTACATCCGCGAATTGCCAGAGGAGGCAACCGCCGTTACGACGTTCTGGCCGCTGACGGGCGCCCTCGACCTGCTCGCCAACCGGCGGGTGGAGGTGGCCGAGAACGTGAACGAGGCCCTGGAATCGGGCGCGATTGTCATCGTCGACACCCTCTCTCAACCTGATGCCATCATCGGCCGCACGCCGGAAAAACGAATCGGCCGGTATGCCATAATCCGCACGAAGGAGTAAGACGACCGCTATGGCTCGACCATCGGTATCCATCTTCTATCCTTGCTACAACGACTGGGGCACGATGGGAAGCATGGTGCTTCTCACCGTCCAGACGGCACGTCGTCTGGATCTCGACTATGACGTTACCATCGTCGATGATGGCAGTGAAGAACAAACACGCGTACTGCTCGGAGAGATCGAGGAGCGTTTCCCCGAAGTGCGTGTCATCCGCCACGAGCAAAACGGCGGCTACGGCGCCGCCCTGCGCACCGGCTTCGCTTCCGCCACCAAGGACTGGGTGTTCTACACGGACGGCGACGCGCAGTATGACGTGTGCGAGCTTGAGCGCCTCGTAGAGAAGGCCGGGCCTGATGTCGATGTCGTGCAGGGATACAAGATCGATCGCAACGACCCCCTGCATCGCGTCATCATTGGCCGCGTGTATCACTGGATAGTGCGCACCGCGTTCGGCCTCAAGCTGCGCGACGTCGACTGCGATTTCCGCCTGATCCGGCGCACCGTCTTCGACAAGATTGAACTTGTGCATAGCAGCGGCGTCATCTGCGCCGAAATGATGACCAAGATGCAACGCGTGGGCTGCCGGATCGTCGAGGTGCCCGTTCACCACTACCAGCGCGCCCACGGCAAGTCGCAGTTCTTCAACTTCCCGCGTATTGCCCGCGTTGCATGGAACCTCACCGGCCTCTGGATTCGCCTGATTGTGCTGCGCAAGGATGCCTGGAGTCTGACTCCGAGATGATTCCCATCGTTGAACTCAACAGCCAGTTTCGCGCTATTGAGCGCGAGGTCCGCGACGCCATCGACGACGTGCTGACCACCGGGCGCTACATCTTTGGCAAGCATTGTGCCGGTTTCGAGGAGGAGTTCGCTGCCTATCTGGGAGCGGAATATGCCGTGGGCGTGGCCTCCGGCACCGACGCGATTCAACTGGCCTTGCTGGCGGTAGGCGTTCGTCCGGGCGATGAAGTGATCACCGTCGCCAACACCTGCGTACCTACGCTCGCTGGGATCTCGGCCAGCGGCGCCACACCCGTGCTCATCGACGCTTCCCCCACCACACTCACACTCGATCCGGATCAGCTCGAAACCGCCGTTACCGGTCGCACCAAGGCCATTGTCCCCGTGCATCTCTACGGCCATCCCTGCGATATGGACCCCATAATCGAGATCGCGTCGGGCCACGGTGTTCCGATCGTCGAGGATTGTGCCCAGGCCCACGGAACCGCCTACCGGGGCCGCCGCTGTGGGACGTTCGGTGCGGCCGCGGCATTCAGCTTCTACCCGAGCAAGAATCTCGGCGCCTACGGGGACGGTGGCGCGGTGGTGACCAACGACGCCGGAATCGATACGGAACTGCGGATGCTGCGCAACTACGGCGAGGAAACCCGCTATCACCATAGTGTCAAAGGCTTCAACAGCCGCTTGGACGAGATCCAGGCCGCCATCCTGCGCGTGAAATTGGCGCACTTGGACGAGTGGAACGACGCACGCCGCGAGCGCGCCGAGCGCTACGCGAGCCTACTCGCCCCCCTCCCCATTCGTCTCCCCCTGGAGGCCGAGTGGGCCCACCACATCTACCATCTCTACGTGATTCGATCGAAGCAGCGCGATGCGCTGCAGGCCTTCTTGAAAGACCGCGGCATCGGAACGCTACTCCACTACCCCGTGCCCATCCACCTGCAAGCGGCGTATGAGGATCTGGAACTCGCCGAGGGCGCGTTCCCCGTGTCCGAGGCGGCCTGCAACCAGGTTCTGTCGCTGCCGATGTGGCCCGAACTCACTGAGGAAGGCATCGAGCGAGTGGCGGCGGCCGTCACCGAGTTTCACGAGCGAGGGTTGTAGGCCGGGTATGAACACCGAAGAATACGCGACCATGTACGCCGTCGAAGACCGCCTGTGGTGGTACGTCGGCTTGCGCGGCATGATCCGCCAGTTCTGGAACCGCCACGTAGAGTCGCCCAACCCCCGCGTCCTCGATGCGGGATGCGGCACCGGCGCGGTACTGCAGTGGCTGGAAGGGCGTGCGCAACCCATCGGTATTGACTACGCCCAAGAAGCCGTCCGGTTCTGCCGTAGACGCGGCCAGGAGCGCACGGCGGCGGCTTCCGTGACCGCCTTGCCTTTTCAGGATGAGGCCTTCGACGTGGCCGTGTCGTTTGACGTGCTTGCCCACCGCAGCATCGAAGACCGCCGTGGGCCCCTTCACGAGATTCGCCGTGTCTTGAAGCCGGGCGCCCCGCTCCTCATCAACCTGCCCGCCTACCAGTGGCTCTACTCATCTCACGACGTCGCCGTCCACACCGCCCACCGTTTCACCAAGAGCGAGACGCGGGCACTGTTGCGCGAGTGCGGATTCGAGCCGATCAGGGGCACGTACTGGAACACGCTGCTGCTCCCCCCCATCATCCTGACGAGGTTGTGGCGGCGGATCGTACCGCATGCGGGGTCGGATCTCGATGCCGATTGGGAAGGTCCAAGCAACGAGCTGTTCAAGGGGGTGCTGCGAATCGAACGGGCATGGACCCACTTCATGCCGCTGCCGTTCGGACTCTCCGTGTTCGTCGCGGCGCGTAAACGGTAACTCACGCCCGGAATCGCCGGAACCCTAGGCGTCGTCTCGTTGCAGGCGCTTGCGTTCCTCGCCGACCAGCAACGCGTGCGCCTCGGCGAGGGCTTCAGGGATGACGGCGGCGTGGGGACTGTTGGCCAAGGCGGCTTGCAACTCCTCAGGATCTACCTTGTCCAGTTTGTCGGCCTTGTTCCCCGGGAACCAATGCCCGCCGTTGCCGAGCAGGTTGTAGCGCATCTTGCCGAATTCGACCATGTCGTAGGCCAGCGCCAGGTTCCGCAGACGCAGAATCCACGGAATGTTGATGCCCCCAGGCGTCTCATGCCACTCGGGCAGCCCTTCCTGCCAGGTATCAGTCCACGCCTCGCCCAGCGCGCGCACCATCGCTTCGCGTAACCGCTGCACGATCGGCGCCGTCAGGTTGGCTGCGTCGTGCAAGCGATCGGCCGTTTCCATGTGGATGTCGAAATCTTCAGGTTTCGATACGCCGCAACTCAATGAATGCACTTCCGGACGCGCCAGCAGAAATAGGCCGTTGAACACCATGGGGTGCAACGGCGCCGTCAATTCCGCCAGCTTTTCGCTGGGCTTGAACAGCAGCCCGCCCTTCTCGTTCGGGCTGATGATGTAAACCCCCATGTCGCGCTGGCGGGCTTCCTCGATGGCCTGCCAGTTATCCTGGAAGATATAGTGCCAATGAAGGTTGACCGACTCAAACGCACCAGTGCAGATCGTCTTGATGATGATGTCGGTGGGGCCATGGGTGGCGAACCCGATGTGACGGACCCGGCCTTCGCGCTTCCACATCAGCGCCCTCTCGAAACACCGCATGCTGAAATCGAGGCATTGCTGATCGTTGATGCCATGGATCGAAAAAATGTCGATATAGTCCAGCTTCAGCAGGTTCATGGATTTCTCGAAGTTGTCCACGAACTGTTGGGGATCCTCTGTCGGCCCCACCTTCGTCTGTACGATGATCTCACTGCGCGGCAAGTCCGGCAGAATGCGGCCGAGTTGCTCTTCGCTCGTGCCGTAGCCGCGCGCGGTCTCGAAATGGTGGATGCCCAGTTCGAGTGAACGCCGTACGCACGCCTCGACATTTCGCTGCTTCTCCTCCTCGATAGGGTCGTCGCTGTTCCAAGACTGCTGAAAACGCATTCCGCCACAGGTGATGACGGGGATTTCGAGATTGGTCTTGCCGAATCGCCGGTATTTCATTCATATGCCCTTCAGTGGTGGCGGGAGGCATATTGAACAGGATAGGTGCGTGCCTCGGCCCATAAGGGATCATAGATCAATTCAACACGCAATGTGTAGGAAATCTCAGAAACGCTGCTAGGCGTGCGGGGCCGGGGGGCAGAGACTACGAGGGCTGTACGTGGCGGAACGTCGAGGATCCTCCGAGCGCGAACCGCCTTGGGGGTCATGACGCCTACGTGCTGGTGCAACTCATGCGTCAGCACGTAGGCGTCCCACTCCTATAGCCGGATCCCGCTACCCGCTCACACAGCGCACCAGTCGCCAAATCGATCCAAAGCAGCTTGGAGCATTCCTCTTAGCCCAGTCCGTAGTGTCCGACCTGACGGGGGATGCCATGATTGTTCTCGGCATCGCTCACTACAGGGAACTTGGACTCGTAGCGGACGAACTCGACGTGTCCGTCCATATAAAGAACGTTGCAGCCGCCGGGGAGATGATTGAAGACGATGCCGCCAGCCGCATCGTCCGCGTCTTCGAAGCTGCCGTAGGTGTCGAACATCACCGCGATTCCACTCTGGGCCCGCGCCGAAGCCGCGGGATTGTTGATATCGGTAATGGCGAACCGCTCAATCCCCTCTCGCAACCGCATCACGCTACCGCCGCTACCAAAACCCACCCCCTGGATGGCCGTCCACGGAAGCTTGCCGGTCAGGGAAAGGTCCCCATCCCAGTTTTTCACCGAGATTGGCATCATTACAGGGTTGGCGCCGACTGGCGAAACCGAACCCAGCACGGGTTGGATGCCGGTTCCATTCCACACGCCGTAGAACTCTTCCACTCCCGTCATCGCAAAGCCGTGGTACCAGTAGGAACGTCCCAGCGCCGCCGCCACGAAATAGGCGATATTCGTCGGGTCGCCCGAGGCGAGTGCAGCCTCTACGTGCTCCTCGACCGTGCCATCGGGCAGGCGCCCTGTAACGTAGCCTCCACTGCCGTCCGTGTTGGAATCGGATGGGCAGTGCCCGGCTGCCAGGTCGGTCAGGTATTCAGGATAGATCACATAGGTAGCGGCAAAGATGGGCACGCCACCCGGGTTGGCGAAGGGCGCAACCGGCGGATACTTCTCTCCTTTGCTCTCTCCTGCGTACATCTTGTAGACAAGGCCAAACTGCTTGAGGTTGTTCTGGCAGCTTGCCCGCCGCGCCGCCTCTCGTGCCCGGGCAAGAGCCGGCAACAAGATGGCGGCCAGGATCCCGATGATGGCGATCACTACAAGTAACTCGATGAGGGTGAATCCTGCGTTTCGGCGCATGTTGCTCTCCTTTCCCTTACTGAGCATCGTTCTAGAAACCGGTTCAGTATTACGTACTGCTAATAAATAATACCGATCTGCCAGAACAAGTTCAACAAAGAAATTTATGCGTTACTCACCGATTGGAGTCGAGGTCGGCGTGGGCGGAGCCACGCTGAGCGAAATCACAGGGGACTGGACTGTTTCCGGTCCGGCTGTTACTTCGCAGTAGTAGTCTCCCGTGTCCTCGCCCGTCACGTTGTCAATGACGAAGACCGCCTCGGTCGCATCCGGGCATCGTTCCCGTCCCGGCCTGGCACTGGAGGGAAAATCGCCGATAATCAGCGTTGGAAAGGCCTGCGGAAGCCGGGCGCCGACCGGCCGCTCATCCGAGTTTCTTCCGGCGCGAGGGCAAAACAGCGGGTCTCATTCGCCTCCAAGACGAAGGTCACAGAGTAAGCCGGCCTGGCCTCAACTTCGAGCGGTGTTTCGGAGAAGAGTTCCGTCACACACAACGGCTCCGGGAACCTAACCATCTTTATACCGGCTGTCTGGGCATGCAGCGCGAGGAACCCTTCCCCTACATAAAGGGCGTCGTCGCCGTCGTGGTACAAGTGCACGCGCGGGCCGTCCCCGGTCTGCCTCAGCAACCCTCGCAGTTCCGCCATTGACACCGCGGGGGTCTCGCTCCACGCGGATCGCCAGGCGCCGTGGTTCAACGTCTGTATTCCGCTCCCCGATTGGGGCGCTTCGACGAGTGCCTGGGACAGGGCCGCATCCTCGGCCACCCGTCCGCTGCCGTAGCGTCCAATCCCGGCCGCTCCCATGAAGAAAAGTGTCTTGCCGTCACGTTTCAGCGCCTCGATCGCCGCCCGCTCCGCGTCCGTCAGATCGAACGCCAAGGGGAAGATGTAGGCTTTGTATTCGGGCGCTTCCGCCAGGTCGCTGAGCAAGTAGGTGTCATAGGGCGCTCCGAGCCGCGGCAGTTCCGCCGCAAAATCCCGGACAGCATCCAGATAAGCCGAGTCTGGCGCCATGCGGTAGGCACTCTTGTCGTCCACGAACACGCCAATCTCGACCGGGGCCGCCCACCGTGGCAAGTCCTGTTCACCAAACGCCCGCATCTGCTCAAACAGTCCCAGGATCGCCGGATCGTCATACCAACCGCCGTTCATGTCGAACCACCACAGCGGCGCCCGGCGCACCCAGCAGTGGGCGAACTCACGTTCCAGCACGTCGAGCGACTCCGCCAGGCTCTGGGCCGGGGTGACCTCTCCGAACGGCAGGCCGATGGAGAGATGCGTGCGGATGTCGGCCTCGTCCCACCAGATCTTGCCATGCGCACGTACGGATTCGGTGAGGGACATGAAGGTGCTGGTGCCGCCGGGACGCCGGTTGGTGTACATGGCCGGGCTGCTGAAGAAGTCGATGTCGGGACACTCCAGCACCTGTTTCATCCCCAGATGCTGGCTTTCCTGCATCTTGCCGCCATACTGCATCTCGTAGCCGTAGAAGAACCCCACCAGCCAGTCGCGTCCCCCACCTCGTTTGGCGGCTGCAGCAAGAGCTTCCAGCGCGTTGGCGGTTCCGCGCCAGTAGTAATCGTAGAAGTCAATGACATCCTGGTACTCGGCCGGACTCCGCAGCAGCCCCGTGTCTTCTTCTCGTCGTTCGCGCGTGGGAATCGTTGCGCTCGCGAGAGAAGCCGCGCGTCCCCAGGCCGCCGTCAAGGTCTCGTCATTGCCGTAGCGCCGCGTCAGGTAATCGCGCCACGCCGCTATCGCGGGCCGGCTGAAGTCGCCGCGCCGTCCATCCCACAGTCCCCACGACTGCCATTCACCCGTTGTGCCCGAGCAAATATGTATGCCGATTATGTGGTCGGCGAAAGGGCTTGAGCGAATGTGACGTGAATAGGCCTCGACCCACTCGCACGCATCTTTCAGCCACGCCTGCGAGAACATGGACTGGAACCCTGCCGAGCCGTCGTCGAAGACCACCCGTTCGTCTGGATGCGCATCCAGCCACCACGACGGCGGCGTTACACCCACGCGTGGAAAAATAAGGGCCTGGGGCTGCTTGGCGAGAATATCGAGGAACGGCTCGTCGCACCCGGCAAAATCCTGTCCGTCCAGGGCGATGCCCATTGAGGCCGAAGCCGTGAAGAAACGCACCCCTGCATCGGCCATATGCTGGTAATACCGGTCTCGGTCGCCCTGGTGGTTGAGGTAAGTGAACGGGAACTCCGGGCGGCCGTCAATCCATACCGTTGGCGCACCTGCGTGCGGTCGAATCTCGGCCTTGCACGGCGCCGGCATCACTTCGGCTGCTTTGGTAAATGTATGCACGCGGCGACCCGCGGCCCACGCGCTCTCGGGAATCGCGACAAACAGTTCGTACACGCCCGGCCAAACGTAAGCCCAGAGCCTGCCGATCCCGTCCAGGGAGATGTCGGGCAACGTCACTGGCTCCCCCGCTTCCCAGTGGCTCTCCGGCAGCGCGACGGCCTCGTGCCAAACCAGCCCCCCATTGCGCGACAGCGCCACGGTTACCTCCGCCGGGCTCATCGCCTCGCTCGGACGAAGCGATAACGACAAGCTGCCTCTCCCCTCGGGTAACGAGGCGTCCACGGACACCGACAGCAGTTCGAGCGCCGCTCCGGCGGATTCCGGCGGTCCGGGCGTCTGCGTAAAGACGAAACAGTCGATCACCGAGTTGAAGTCGTGGGGATCCGACAAGACGATCTCGATGTTTCCCCCTGCGACCTCCCCCAGCGGTTCCCAAGCAAAGGCCCCGTAGATGGGAGCCGATACCCCTACCCAGAACGGCTGTCCGCCCAACGTTGCCTTGGCCTGATAGTGCCCCGTCGCCGACGCTTGGTCGAACGCGCGGACCCACGCGTGGTACGAACCCTCCGGCAGGCCGACCGTTTGGCGTGCGATGGCCCCCGGGACGTTGGAATTCAGGGCCAGGCCCCCGCTGAGCCCACCCGGAGCCATCTCAGCGCGTGCCGCCCCCACCTCCCACCCGGATTCCACAACGAACGACTCCGCCTCGACGACGATCGCGCCGGGCGGCAATGCCGCCGCGAGTACCAGCAACAGCAACCCTGTCATCACAACACTCCCCTCCCGCCCCACGGCGTGGGACTACCCCGGTTTCCGCACGGCACGCGCCCCGTCGCAGCGCGTTCGGCTTACGCTGTTTTATACCTGGTGTTCCTCCACTATTGGTTTACCGGAAGCGGTGAACGGCCGTGGCCACGGCCGACAGCGAATCCCGTCAGTGGAAGCACACGCTTCACCGTCTCGTTGGGATGCGGCCAACGTAACACGTCGTCCCCGGCCCGATCCACATGGACCACGAGACACGTGCACCTGCGCAAACGCGCGGCGGCTACATCCCCACCTGCGATCACGGCGTCCCCGCCGAAGTCAGCCTGGACAACTGCATGCATTCATTCTCTTTGTGCGGAATGCGCTTCTTCTGCTAAGCTGTTACCGACAGATGCGGACCGGGAAGGCCCGTTCGGGGACTGTTGGCCCAGCCCGTGGGCTCCCCCCCTTAGACGACCCAAGAACCTGGAGGGAAAAGTGATGCAACGAGCCAAGAACTTCGTTCCCAGTGCCCTGTTCGCCCTACTGTTTCTGATGCTTGCCCTGGCACCGTTCCTGGTGACGGGCTGCAGCCGTGAGGAAGAGGAGCCGGCAATTGAGCAGGCCGCCCCGGTGACGGAACCGGAACCCGCGGCCAAGGCTTACGTGCTGGGTGACGTCGTGCCTGTGACGCGCGACATGCTGGCCCTGATGCCCGAATCCGCCACCGCCGCCGTAGCGCTCCCCCCGATGAATGGTCTTCTCAACAAAGGTGTGGCCTTGGCCAAGCGTATTCTGCCGCCTGAGATGGACGTGGACGAGTGGGTCAAACTGCTCATTGCGGACGCCGCGGCGGACGCTGGCGTCCCGGACGCCAAGTCCATCGAGGAGGTCGCCATGGCGAAAGGCCTCGACATCAGCAGCCCCATTGCAGTCTTCGCCGACTTCGCGTCCGCCGCGGCGTCCGCCAAGGTGGCGATCGGAGCCATGGGCGAGACCGTGGCCGCTTCGCCCGAAGCCACCAGCGCAGACGCCGTCAACCAAGGCGTGGCCGGGCCGACCGGAGCGCAAGTGGAAGCGGCCATGGAAGAAGTGACCATTCCCGACCTGGTCGGCGTTGTCGGCTGCATCAACACCGAACTGGCGGTGGCCTCGTTGCGAGAGATCCTCGAAAGTGAAGGCAGTTCCATCGACCTCAGCAAGATGGAGGAAATCGACGCCAAAGGCGTGATGATCAGCTTCACCGAGGAAGGCCCCTTCGGCTATTTCACCACCGATGATCTCTTGGTGGTGGGCAATTCCCTCGCGCTGCTTCAGGAGACGGCCGTGCGAGTCGACGCCCCGGTTCCCGTGCGCTACGGTTCCACCGAGTGCCCGGCCTCCGAGCCGGACGAGATCGTCGCGCTCGCGCGGGCCGACAAACTCCTGCCCATGCTCCAGGATCTGCTTCCTGCGCTCATCGCGATGAACCCCCAGATGGCCTCCATAGCCAAGATGCAGATGGCAACCTTGAACAAGTATGCCGAGGCCTTCACCGGCGACGATCCGCTCGTGATGACCATCGCGTGGACCGACGACATCATCGAGATGCGCAGCCGCACGGACCTGAGCAAGCATCCGGGGCTCACTGAAGTGATAGGCGAGATCAAGCCACTCAAGCTTGCCCCCATGCTCCCCGAAGGAACCCTGCTCATGATCGCCCAGCAGTTCAACGAGGAGACCAAGGAGCAGATCGAGCAGTCCTGGATGGCGTCACTGCCGCCGGAGATGCAATCATCCCCAGAATTCGCGGGGATCTCGGAGATTGTCGAGAAGGTCATTAAACTGGTTGACGACGAA